>NZ_JCACCM010000116.1:0-169129 GCF_059501405.1 Myxacorys sp. | reverse complement strand
GACTGGCATTCCGGGCACTGCAGAGAATCACCTTATTCATCTCTCCATTATGCAATGCCGGAAATATCATTGGTATCGCGACCATCAGCATAAGATGTAAACGGAACCCATTCCGCCAGCATGAAATAAGTAATGCAGCAAACTGCAAAGAACTAACTAGCGTGAGATGCTCTGACAGAAAGCGACCAAGCTCAGCAATCCCGATGACAAGCACAAGATCCAAGAAAAGCCCGATTCAATCTCTTCGGGTTGATTCCCCGCAGCTTGCTGCGTCCGGAGAGCACAGCGTCCGAAGGGTGCTGTTGAGCGGAATCGAGCCACGAAGTGTGCGAGTGGAGCGAAGTGATACACCGTCCGCTTGCGGCGGTGATGTTCATCTCGCGTGATTGTCACCTTCCTTCTTTCGCCCTCACCCTTACCCTCTTCTACGGCAGAAAGGACAAGAACTTAGGCTCCCTGCTCCCAATGGAAACAACGATCATCTTGAAAGCTAAGGAGATCGTACTTGTCTTCAGCAGCGTCTAATTTACGGAATGCGACGGTCGGCAAGATTGAATTCCGCAGAATTCTAACGTGTGCCCCATCTGCTTGTGAATGTAGCGGATGAGCGAGTTGTCGTATCTAATACACGGCAAATCAAAACCCTGCCTGATTTCTACACTTTTTTGTGTAGTTTAGCGAACATTGAAATATAGCCAATTGGCTGTGATTTAGAAACAGCAAAATAGACAAAAATCAATTGCACTTCTGCGGCTCTGTAGAGCCTTGATACTTTTGCAACACATGAAGACTATGAAGTGACTAAAGAATAAAAGGTCAACAAAAGCACGAATTAAGAAATAGAAACTGCTGCAAATAAAGAGCAAGATTTCGTCCGCGATCGCAAACATTTTTTATCTTCTTTTTCTTCAGTCCACTCTTAAATTAGGAGAAAAACGGTTGGAAAACACAGCAAATGTTGGATTGCGGCGGTTTCTAGGATTAAATTTAAATCTTGAATTTTAAGTAGTCAAAGTGTGTGAATTCAAGTAATATAATACCGAGTTCATACGGGCAACCGAACAGTAATAATTTTATGGTTGCTATTTTTTATACAGTCTCTTAGTTAGAAGTTCCAGCCAAATAGACCCAAACTCTAGCAAAAAGTTCCTTATATTTGGTCAAAAGGTGGAACGCCAGTTCTTTCGATGAACAGTATGTACGGTCTGCAAGACAGTGCCAAATTTACCACTTTTCAGTTCTCTTTAGTCGTGTGTTAAATCGCAATACTGTTCCTTTTCAAAGCAGTGTAATTACTGCTCCATCAGTTTTCTAGATAGATCATTTTGCTTGCTGTGCATCTTCCCTGAGCTTTTCGCAAAGCTTAGCCAGATTCGACTGTCAAATTCTAGGAAAACCTTGTGTTAGACTCCAAACTCAATACTTTATCGAACGCTGCTTCGGAGATTGGCGGCAGCGATCGTAGCTTTAGCGCGCTCGAATCGCCCCCCTATTTCGATGAGCGACTGCCAATTCCATCGCAAGCCAGCGCAGAGGCTACGCTACAGAGTTCTCTTATCGCCGCTCCTGACTCACGATCGAGCGGTCTAACAGCGCAGTACTTTGATAACCTGGACTTCACCAGCCCTGTTCTCAAGCGTGTTGATGCCACTGTTGATTTTGCTTGGAACTACGGTTCGCCCGATGCTAAAGTCGAAGGAGAGGCCTTTTCAGTGCGCTGGACAGGGCAGATTCAGCCAAAGTACTCAGAAACGTACACGTTTGAAACACTGTCGGATGACGGCATCAGATTGTGGATTAACGGACAACTCGTGATTGATCACTGGAACGATCACGCACCAACAACTGACACAGGAAGCATCAGCCTCCTTGCGGATCAATCCTATGACATTAAGCTGGAATATTATGAGCGGGGCGGCGAAGCGATCGCTAAACTTTTTTGGTCAAGCCTCAGTCAAACCAAAGAGATTGTTCCTCAAAGTCAGCTTTCTTCCGCCTTTCTAGAGGAGACCGTTCTAGGGCGTGCCGACATTGCCCTGCCCGGAGAACAAGCCCGGAGCGCCAGCGCCTTCATCGACTCGCTAGGAATCAATACGCATCTGCGGTACACAGACGATACCAGCTATGGTCGGTTTAGCGATGTGATCGAACCAAGATTGATCGAACTTGGAATTCGTCATATTCGGGATGGTGGCAATAATGCTGGGCTATTCGAGAAACTCAATCGCCTGGCAATGTCTGGAATTCGCTCAACGCTGGTGATGGATCCTAAAGACGATATTTCTCCCACTGAGGCAGTCAACATTGTCAAACGAGTCGCAGCTTCAGTAGATGCGGTTGAAGGCCCAAATGAATGGGATGTGAACAACGTTTCTACTTATCAAGGACAAGGGAGTTACGCTGGAGCCCGCCAATATCAGACCGAGCTATACCGAGCAATGAAAAACGACCCGGCAACCGCTGGCTATTGGGTGATTGCTCCCTCTTTAGCACAACCCGAAAATGCGGATCAGATGGGGTCTTTGCGAGATGTGTCGGATCTAGGCAATATGCATAGCTATGCAGGCGGCAGAGCACCCGCTAGTGATTACGATTGGCGATGGATGCCTCTAATGCAAAAGGTAACAGCCGATCGCCCCATTGTTGTAACTGAGACAGGCTGGCACACCGCCGATCACTACACGGCGCTTCAGCAACCGAACGTGACTGAGCAGGTTGCAGCAAAATACGTGCCCAGACAGTACTTGGAGAACTTTAACTGGAATATCCAACGGACGTTCATGTATGAACTGATCGATCAGAAGACTGAATCTTCTCAAGAGAATCGGTTTGGTTTAATTCGACACGATGGTTCTCCAAAACCTGCGTTTTATGCAGTTAAAAATTTAATAAGTTTGCTGAACGACGCACCCAACAATGTTCCATTAGGAACGTTGAACTATAGCTTGACCGGGAACACCACAAATCTGCATCACACGCTGCTGCAAAAGGCGAATGGAGAGTTTTTCTTGGTGCTGTGGACGAATGGAATTAGCACGGATGCCACGGTCAATCAGCAAGTGACTTTGAACGTGTCAACTCCAATCCGTCAAGCGACGACGTTTTTGTCAAACCAATCAACCAATGCTACTGGACAATATATTTCACCAACCCGAATAACATTGGAGGTACCCGATGAACCATTGATTGTGAAATTGACGTCAGCATAACTTGATGAATGCCTCTGGGACATAATTAGGGCGTTTTATCTAATAGCGCTATAGGGAATTTGACAATGCTAGTTGAGGAAAAAGTTAAACGGTAAAAACTTGCTAGCAATCTGCCAAATTTAGAGGACAGGTTGAGGGATGAAAGAATGGCTTACCTTTCATCCCTCTGCGAAGCGTTGCACAGGCGTCCCTCCTTTGACAAAGCACTAGACGAGGTTACGGACGTTAACAAGTAGTTTTGCTGAGTTATTGTGATTTGCGCGATCGCTAATCATGCAGCAAAAAGGCTGCCTAGCACATTTGTAGACAGCCTCCTGAGATAATTACCAGAAAAATTTGAGAAAACTATTCTGTTACTTCTATGCCAAACACCTGACCAAATACCTTTTCAACTTTGTAACCCGAATCGATCGATTCCATCGGGTCTTTGCGTAAGCGATGGCGGAGACACAGCGGCACAATTCGACGAATATCATCTACGGTTACATCGGTTCGACCTTCAAGCGCTGCTAGAGCTTTGGCAGCGCGGTTGGTCACAATATCACCTCGCAAACCATCTACGTCTAGTTCAGAACAAACTTGGGAAATTTTGACACGCAAGTCGTGATCGAGGTTGATTGACTTTAAGCGTGCCTGAGCATCCACAATCGTCTGCTGCAGGGCGTCTTGCCGCGGCTGATAGTGATCTAGAAACGGAATCGGGTCTTGATCAAACTCGGTTCGTTGTTCAACAATTTGCACTCGTAGCTCAGGCTGTTTCACCGTGCGAATTTCGGCGTGCATTCCAAAGCGATCGAGCAATTGAGGACGCAGTTCGCCTTCTTCTGGGTTACCAGAGCCAACCAGCACAAACCGCGCCGGGTGACGAATTGAGATTCCTTCTCGCTCGACCGTATTCCAGCCGGACGCTGCCGAGTCGAGCAACACATCCACTAAATGGTCATCGAGCAAGTTGACTTCATCAACGTAAAGAATGCCTCGATTTGCCTTTGCCAGCAGCCCGGGTTCAAACGCTTTCACCCCTTCAGAGAGGGCTTTTTCGATATCGATCGTGCCGCATACGCGATCTTCAGTTGCGCCTAGTGGCAGGTCTACCATTGTCACTTTCTTCCGGGCAACTGGCACATCTGCCCCTTGCTCAATCTTCTGACGTACCTCGTCACCCATCATTTCAGGATCGTTGGGGTGGCTATTAAAAGGATCATCTGCCACGACTTCAATTTCGGGCAGCAAATCTGCCAGCGCTCGAATCGTGGTCGATTTACCAGTGCCGCGATCACCCATAATCATGACGCCGCCGATTTTGGGGTCAATGATATTGAGAAGCAGTGCCAGCTTCATTTCTTCTTGTCCAACGATCGCGGTGAAGGGAAAGACTGCTCGACGGCGAGGGATGGACGCTGTAGCACGTCCGTTGGGCGATCTAGCTTCTGTCGTATAGGTCACGGGATATCCTGAAGGGTTTAAAACAGGTTTAATGAGTGTCTTTCATTGTGACATATTGTGTGAGGCGAAAACTTGTGTGAGGCGAAAACCGTTAGAGTCAGGAGAGTGCTAGAGCGATCGCATCTATCACGCACACAGCCTCCGGGTCGAATTGTCCAGCACATCAGCAACAAATGTAAGTGTCGATGAGCGCAGAAATCGACGAATCAACGTCAGAATAGCCAACTTACTGAAGCTCACTAAACTTTAAAGTCTCTACACTGAGGGCAAGAAAATCGATAGACTGAGTTGTCTAAGCTGAGGGTGGAATATGGCAGGTCGAATTCCAGTGGTGGTGAACGGCGCGACGGGAAAGATGGGGCGTGAGATTGTGAAGGCAATTTCTCAGGCGCAGGACATGACATTGATCGGCGCGATCGCACGCAATCCCCAATACATCGGAGAAGATATTGGAGAAATCGTTGGGTGCGGGGCGCTAGAAGTGCCCGTTACGAATGAGTATGAGCCGATGATGGCAATGCTATCTCAAGAAAAAGAATTGGGCGTCGTGGTGGATGTGACCCATCCTGATGTGGTGTACGGCAACATTCGTTCTGCGATCGCGTATGGAGTTCGTCCAGTCGTGGGCACAACGGGATTGAGTCCCGCTCAGATTGGAGAGTTAGCCGAATTTGCCGACAAAGCCAGCACCGGATGTTTGCTAGCTCCTAATTTTTCCATTGGCGTGATTTTGCTTCAGCAGGCAGCCGTTCAAGCCTCTCAGTATTTTGATCATGTCGAGATCATTGAGCTTCATCACAATCAAAAAGCGGATGCTCCCAGCGGAACCGCTGCTCAAACCGCGCAACTCCTAGCAGAAATGGGGAAAACCTATAATCCTCAAATCGTCGAAGAAACTGAGAAAATGGCGGGTGCAAGAGGAGCGCAAGCAGGCGAAGGAATTCGGATTCACAGCATTCGTTTACCGGGTCTAGTGGCGCATCAAGAAGTGATTTTTGGCGCTCAGGGACAGATCTACACGCTGCGACATGACACTAGCGATCGCTCCTGTTATATGCCTGGAGTATTGCTGTCAATTCGCAAAGTGCTCCAGCTTAAGACGTTGGTCTATGGGTTAGAAAAAATTCTTTGATATTAGATCTGAACCTCCCTTCTTCCATTTGTAAAGAAGGGAGAAGGCCGCTTTAGGGCTTGAGATCAAGGATGGGCATCTGTGCGATCGCGCCCAATCCTACCGAGTCTAATAACGATGTCCATTGTTGATTGCGCGCCGTGTTCTGAGGCTGTGCCTTGCGCAAATCATCCAATGTGAGGAGAACATTCCACCAAACTCCTGATTCTGCGTAGATACCTGTAAGCAGTAGAGTCAGCGCAACTAAAGAAAAAGCTCGGCGTTTGCTAATCCTAGGAAAATAGAAGTGTTTGGATAAAGAGAACCAGCACGATGCAAGGCAACGAAGTCTCTAAAAAAACCTCACCTCTTAAAATTCCCACAGCGCTATCAGAGCACCGTTGAGCAAGGACACTCTCTCTTCTGACACATGCGATGGCGGCTCCAACGCGCTAACACTAAAAGACAAGCGACTTAATATCGCGTAATCCTTTGAGTCTGGCGAAACGAATCGCTCACACTCTATTCAATGTAGATCTACATAGAAATAATTTAGCAATGACTGTTTCTACCGATAATCACACCGAGCAACTGAAGAAACTGCGCGACCTCGTCAAAGACATCGAATACTGTATGTTGACGACCGTTAATCCTGACGGCAGTTTGCACAGTCGCCCGATGGCAAGCAATCGCGAGATCGAAGAGAATGGCGATCTTTGGTTCTTCACCTACGCAAGCTCTTATAAAGTCGATGAAGTACATCAAAATCACCACGTTAACGTTAGTTTCGCTGCACCCGATAAGCAGACCTATGTTGCTATGTCAGGGCAAGCCGAATTGATCCAAGATAAGCAGAAGATCGAGGAGCTTTGGGTTCCTGATCTCAAGGCTTGGTTCCCCAACGGTGTGAATGAGCCTGACATCGCGCTGTTAAAAGTTAGCGTCGAGAAAGCAGAATATTGGGACTCGCCTGCAGGCGTTGTATCAAAAACACTCGGTTTCATCAAAGCAGCGACAACAGGTGAGCCTGCGAGCAGTGGAGACAACCAAAAGATTAACTTGAAGTAAAAAATAATCTGAAGTGAAACACGTTGTCTCTACATGTTAGACCACGAAGATTAATAGCTTAGGAAACGGACAAGATGAAAACACCTTTAGAAATTACATATCGCAATTTAGACCATTCCGCTGCGATCGATACTCTGATTCACGAGAAACTGAACAAACTAGAGCGCTTGTGTAGTTACATCAGTAGCGGTCAAATCGCCGTCGAGAAAATCAACGAGCGACCGACTCACGGTTCCCCCTACCGAGTAAGAATCGACCTAAGAGTGCCTCCTAACCATGAATTAGTTGGAGAAGAGCATCCAAACGATCTGGGCGTTCCTCTAGAGGCAGTGGTTAGAACTGCTTTTACTAAAGTTGAGCGTCAGCTCAAAGAACTCACCGATCGACAACGAGAATCTGAACATTCTAAAACGCATGAAGCTGGCGGCGATTCAACTGCGATCGTGACAAAGCTGTTTCGGGAAGATGGCTACGGATTCATCAAAACCTTAGAGAATGGATTAGATGTTTACTTTCACCAAAACAGTGTGAGCCACAACGATTTCGATCGCATCGAAGTGGGAACAGCAGTGCGATTTGTTGCAACCGAAGGAGAACAAGGATTGCAAGCTACCACAGTTCAAATCGTTGACAAACCTGGAGTGCGGGAAGGCAAAGCCGATCAAGACTTGATCGAGCCACCGTTAGGATGGCGATAGTCAGGTGTCATTAGAAGCCAAGCGGGCTGTGCTTGGATATTGCATCAATAAAAAGCTGGACTCAGTTGATCTGGGTTCAGCTAGCAACTTTTTTATTACGCTTCCTTCTCAGTTAAACAACTTCCACCTCAGAAGCTTAAAGCAGCAGATTTTTGTTCTTAACAGTTTTGCCAGTCATTAGGGATCTGCCAGCCATCAGGGACTCAATTGTTTCAATGCTTGCTGGATTGCTCTCGCTGCTAAAGAAGCCATGATGTGATATCCCTTCGCATTCGGATGTAGCCCATCGTCTGATAACTCTGCTCTCAGCATTCCTCGGTCATCCAGCATGTGGCTGTAGTAGTCAAGATGGATGCAGTTATTTGCTGTGCAATACCCTTTAACCCAATGGTTCAAGGCTTCAATCTTAGCTGGAGGTCGTCCAGCTAGGATTTTTCTCGTGCCATAATCGTGGATTGGAAGCAGTGACGCAAATACCACTCGAATCTGGTGGGCTTTCGCTAACTCTGCGATCGACGCATAGTTGTCTTCAATCTGGTCTAAGCTCATAGGACCTGTATTGCCTGCAATGTCATTTGTTCCTGCGAGAATGACAACGACTCGTGGCTTGAGGGCAACTACATCTGGGCGAAATCGGATCAACATCTGAGGCGTCGTTTGGCCAGAAATGCCCCGGTTAATATAAGGCTGACTCGGAAAATAGGTAGGTAGATCCCAAAAGTTGGTGATGGAATCGCCAAAGAACACGACTCGGTTCTCGCCTACTGCGGGCGGAGGAAGGGTAGCATTTGCTTGGCGATAAACCTCTAGCTGTGCCCAATCCTCCAAGCGTTGTTGAATTTGTTGGCGCAACTCATTAGGCGATTCAGGATCAGGAGGATGTGCAACAGCAGGCAGCTTAAGCGCTATCAGATTGAGTGCTGTTGCCAGAGCAATCAATAAGGAACGTTGCATGGACTAAAAAGTCATTCTTAAGATTGAACTGTTTAAAGCTTACTCATACCTAAAATTCCGGTGTATAAGATGTCGCAAATGTAACAATTTTTGAGATAAAGGTTTGACGCGCCGACGATGAAGCGAATCGAAAAAACCAACTTTACTACTGAGCCACGCCTGACCCGTAGACAGTTCACGCTTTTTCTCGGATCAAGCGTTTCCGCTTTGATGGCATTGAGTGCTGACCGGACTAAAGCGGCTTCTCTGGCTCAACTCTCCCCTCAGACCGCAAGCCGCAAACGACCTGTATACTTGGGAACGACATTCAGCCAACTCCAGTGCCGCTACTTAGGATTAGACTACCAAAAATCCTTCAGCCACATTTGCTCACTGGGGTTTGACTATATTCGGCTGTGTAGCTACTGGAATGAAATCGAACCGCTTAAGAACCAGTTTGATTTCACAATCTTGGATTGGTTGCTCGATGAAAGTCATCGGCAGGGAATTGCTGTAGTACTGACGGTTGGAATGAAATCACCTCGTTGGCCCGAATTTCATTTTCCAAAGTGGCTCAGCGATCGCTGTGATACGTCTGGCAATCCAAAGCCGCTAGACCGCAATGAGCAGATTGCAGATCACACACTCCAGTTCATCGAAACGCTTGTGAAGCACACACGTCATGCCCCTAGTCTAAAGTACTGGCAGGTTGAGAACGAACCCTTTACTCGCTTAGATATTACGGCAGGGCGCTACCTCAGCTACGGCTTTGTGCGCCGGGAAGTTGAACTCGTGCGATCGTTAGCCCTTCCTCAACAAAAAGTATTGATGACCAACTCCTTGACCCTGCCTACTGCTGATGACGCTGAAGACGATCGTGCCTTTCGAGAAAGCCTTGCTCTAGCCGATGCTGTCGGGATGAATGTTTATACGAAAGTGCCAATAGGCCACTCCCCCGCCTACCTAGAACCTGAAGAAGCCTATCGGACAAAGCTAAAGGAATGGCAGAAGATGCTGGTACACATGGGGAAAGAAGATTGGATTGCCGAGGCACAGGCAGAACCTTGGGAGCCTCATGAATTAGTTGCGACTCGTAAAACTGATTATCTAAGTTCCACCCCGAAGCGAGTGGAATATATCGTCGCTGCTCTTACAGATATCGGTTACAGCAGGGTCTTGCTATGGGGCTGTGAGTATTGGTACTGGAACAAGATTAATGGACGGAATCTATGGTGGTGGACGGTGCAAAAGTTGCTTGAAGCTTAGGTTTAAGACAATGCAAGATTCAAAGAAGCGCGTATGAGAGCTTATTCCCAACATCCTAATCTAGCCGTTTGCACTGAGCTAGACTTTGGAGATGGAGTACTCGAACTTTAACTGGAACGGGTCTTAAACAGACAAACTGTTGGATGTTTCCTAAAAAGTGAAGATCAGTCTCCCCAAAGTGCAAGTAAACTCTAATCTCAAGATGACAAACCGCTTTCCGAAAATTCGCGACTTGGCTGTGATTGGCGATCGCTGCACTTCTGCCTTGATCACAACGTTGGGTTCGGTCGTGTGGTACTGTCCAGAACGATTTGACTCTCCATCTTTGTTTGCATCCTTACTTGATCTAATAAATCGTGGGGAATCTTGACTGTTTCTGACGAAGTAGAACTCGATTTCACTGGGTACTGCAACAGCCAACCTGTCCGCATCGGCAATCGTGCAAAATCTCAATTGCAGCTTGATGCTCTTGGTAATGTTTTATTAGTTGCTAAGCTGATTTATAGCCACTTTCAGACCGATGAGCATTGGTCAGTTGTAGAAAAGGTTGCGGATTATTTAGCAGACCATTGGAGCGAGGCAGATCACGGCATTTGGGAAGAAGAGTCAAAGGAACATTACACGGTTGGTAAAGTGCTTGCGGCTTGTGGTTTGATGCACATTGCTGATTTTGCCAAGACCGACGCTCAAGCTCGTCGCTGGCGGGCGGCAGAGCAAGCGATTCGCCGTTTTGTGGCGCGCCATTGTTTGACCTCTGAGGGGGCTTATGCTGCTTTTGCGGACAGTGAAGCAGTCGATGTCTCCGCCGCTCTATTTCCCGTTTGGGCATACACGGCTCCTGACTACACCCGAGATGGTCGCGACGATTGACGCGCTAGAACGTAACTACGCAAGCGGGAATCTATACCGACAGCATCTAGAAAATGCTGACTCTCAGCAAGAAGGGGCATTTTTAGCAGGTACGCTTTGGGTCGCTCAATATTAGGTTGCTCGCCGCGACTTTCAACGTGCTCGCACGATCGTTGATGCCGCGTTAGCTTGTGCAAATGATTTAGGATTTTTTGCTGAAGAGGTAGATCCCCAGACAAAACAAATGTTAGGCAACTTTCCTCAAACGTTTGTTCATGCGGCGTTTATCGCAGCGGTCATTGGTCTGGAGACTGGATTGGAGCAGGACAAGGCAGGAAAGGTTAAGATTTCTGATTGAGTTCATCAACCCGTTTAAGGGGAAGCCCACGGCTCCTTTCAGAGCGTTGGCGACATACGCAAGTAACCGCCGCCGATTAGTAATTCACCTGTTACATCTGTCACCGAGTGCGCTGTTACCGCCCTTTTTAAATCAACAGAATTTCTTTTACTTTCTAGAGTCTATTTTCAGCTATAAAAAAAAGGACTCTAATCTTTAGGTCAAACTCAATTTTGGTCGATAGTAATTCACAAAGTTTCACTGTAGGGCTATTCAATTGCCATCTCAATGACACAAGAATTTCATACATTAGTTCTAGAGCGTAATCTTTAATTATTTATCGCATCATTTTTAAGTCAAACTCTCAGGAATCAGGATTTAAGCGATCGCAGGAAACCTATCTGCCAATGGGTTCCAGCATTCAGAACGCCCCCAAAAAGGTTCATTCAGATTGCCCTACAAGATCGCTTTAGAAAGGTTCGGTTATCCCCCTTAATGCTCTCTATTCAAACTCCATCTGAACATTCATGATGATAAAGAACGCAGTTTGTGGAGTGGTTCAGTCATGCTGTATCCTTTGCCAAGTATGTTTTTCTGCTCCGTCAGCGGCTGGAAAAAATTACCTCTAGAAGTAGGTTCAAACCCTTTACTTTCCGAAAAATTTGCTATATCATTAGAGCATAACCTGAAGTCGAACTGATTTCGAGATAGCACCGCTCCACCACGCTACAGTTCAGTGTCAATTTATCTACAGCTCATTACGAGACTCATTCGCGATCGCCACTCCCTAGCTTCTAAACCAGATTCAGTGAACCATTACTTCTTTCGTTTCGTCACGATTCCTTAGGATTCGTAGCATTCATCTCCTTATACCGAGAGATGAAGCTCTACAGTCCATTCCTTACTCTAATAGAGTAAGCGGACTGCTTCTCTTCCTATTTTTGCCCCGCAACAGTTTTTAGTTTGTTTTCACGGAGTTCACAGCACATCATGGCTACTGCCAACACCAAATCCAAAGCTTCCAAGTCCACCTTCTCAGCCGATATGGTGCGGACTTACTTGCACGAAATTGGGCGTGTGCCGATGCTGACCCATGAGCAGGAGATTCTCTACGGTAAGCAGGTGCAGCAGATGATGGCGTTGCAAGACAAGAAAGACTCGTTGACCAAGAAGCTTGATCACGAGCCAAGTCAGCAAGAATTTGCTGAACATGTTCACCTGAGCGAGTCAGAGTTGAATGGTATTTTTCAGCGCGGTCGTCGCGCCAAGCAGAAGATGATTGAGGCGAACTTGCGGCTTGTCGTCTCGATTGCGAAGAAGTATCAGAAGCGTAATTTAGAGTTCTTGGACTTGATTCAAGAAGGCTCGCTTGGCTTAGAGCGCGGCGTTGAGAAGTTTGATCCAACCCGTGGGTATAAGTTTTCGACCTACGCTTACTGGTGGATTCGTCAGGCCATTACCCGTGCGATCGCGCAGCAAGCCCGCACGATCCGATTGCCAATTCACATCACCGAAAAGCTTAACAAGATCAAGAAAGTCCAGCGCGAGTTATCTCAGCAGCTAGGACGTAGCCCGTCTGCTACTGAGATTGCTCAAGAGCTTGAGCTTGAGCCAGAGCAGATCCGCGAGTTCTTGATTATGTCTCGCCAACCCGTATCCCTGGATATGCGTGTCGGAGACAACCAGGACACTGAGCTACAAGAGTTGCTTGAAGACGATGGACCATCACCTGATGTCTATTTAACTCAAGACTTTCTCCGTCAAGACCTCAACAGCATGATGGACGATCTGACTCCTCAGCAACGTGAGGTTTTAGCGCTGCGTTATGGCCTAAATGATGGTCACGAGCTATCGCTTGCTAAAGTTGGCGATCGCTTAAACCTGAGCCGCGAACGAGTTCGCCAGCTTGAGCGACAGGCGTTAGACCACTTGCGTCGTCGCAAAGCCAATGTCCGCGAATATATTGCCAGCTAGACTCGTTAAGATTCTGTCTCTTATCCTCACCCTTCTACTTCAAAGGGGTGAGGATTTTTTTAACTAGTTGTTACCTATCTAACTAAGGTCTAATTAAGGGTGGCCTAGAAGTTACAGTGCTGTCCTAAACAAACTGTATTGTTCTTCAAAAGTGTTTTTCAACCTGCTGTAAGTAGCCCTCAATTGCTTCTTGCGCTTTTATTCCTGAATAAATAGAAATAGATGTTAAGTTATGCTCACCTTTCTTGGGGAGGAACTTTCTCGCTCTGTGGGTTGTGATAATCTGAATTGAAGAAGCAAGATTCTGATTGCCCGCTAACTATCAACATAGATAGCTTCAGCATTTTCTAAAGCGTTTTGAAAGCACTTCTAAAGGGGTCAAAACACAGACTGTCACGATGCTCGGTTGTGTAAGCTCTACACAAATGATTTGATAGCGATATGGCATTGACTGCTGCTCAAAGAAGGTAAATCTTCTTATTGAGTCATCAGTCGTATGCACAAAATTCTATCGATTTCTAGACCTCTATTTGCCCTTTCGCTACATCTGAAGTACTAAGAGAAAATATAACTCTTAGATTTCAATTTCTTTCCGAAATCCCACCTATAGGAGGAGTAGTGATACTTGCACTAACCCCTAACCTATTCACTAATCACCTGTAATTATCAGGGCAGATATAGTGAAACTTTTTTGACTGTAGTTTGACTGTAGATTTTTTAAGAGAGCATTTGTAATGAAAACGACACTGCCAAGCAGCACATTTTTTAATCCTTTTAAGACAGCCGCCCGCCTTTTAACTGGGCTATCTGTTGCGACTGGATTACTCGCAATGAGTATTCCATCTCACGCTGTGCCGCTTCGCAAACCCCAGATTGCAGCAGCAACCACGACGCTTCCTAACGGAGTCTACCTCTACGGAGAGTCTTCACAGCCTGAGCAGATTGGCAAGTCGTATTTTGTGTTTGAGGTCAAGCAAGGCAAATTGATCGGCGGACTTTACATGCCTCGATCGTCATTTGATTGTACCTATGGCTCAGTGCAACCTAATAAAGTCGCGCTAACGGTAGTCAACTCGTATGAGAAGACTGAAAATCCCTACGCGATCACGCTCGAGCGCAATGCCTCTGTCGCATCACTTAACAATCCGGTTCTTTCCCCTGTTGGACTCGAAGGGTTTCATCAAATTTCCCAGATTAGTGATACCGATCGCCGCATTCTCAACACCTGCAAAGCCGATCATCAAGACCGCGTTTGGAAGTAGTTCGATAGAAGACATATAAAAATTTACTTTGACAGGGATGTTTTATAGACGTCCCTGTTTTTTATATCTAGTGGATAAAACGAACAAATCTTCTTTGTTCTAACTAGCGTGTCAAGTTTTCACGCTATGTTAAACAGCAACTGGTTAAACAGCAAATGCTGACTCTAGCAGGCAAACATTCCTGTGAAATACTTCTTTCTGACTGATGGGTGGGTAGTAGGTCGCGTTTGGGAACTTGGCGGTTTGTGGAATGAACTATCGTGGCGACATAGACCCCAAATTGAGCAGACGACCGTTTGCATGTGGGAAAACGGCGAAAAGCTTTGGCTTTACCGCGTTGAAGACGCCGTACTGATGGTAGAGGTTAAACCGAAGTCAGAAACAGAGATGGCGGCGATCGGGCAAGTCGTTTTGAAGCGACTCATTACAGCCGACCAAGCGATCGACATCCTGAGCAAGAATTTAGCACAAGAGCAGTAGATCTACTAGACTTCTGGATTTGCCCTCCGTAAGCTGATCCCATTTCAAATTCGACGAGTATAATCGCAAACATGCGCCCTCAACTACGCGTAGAGCTTACCGTTTGGACTTGTGCCGACGAAGGCTTGAGAGATGAGGTAGGGGCACAAATGAGGTTGCCAAATTTTGCAGAATCTTGGTGACCGACTCAGAGTGTTCTTTGCATTTTCTGTTCCTTTGATTTGTCATTCACACCAAAGCCATGCCTCAAGACATCAGCGGTAATAAGGCTCTTCTTGACCCGTCCCAAGATGCTTCTGGGAAGGCATTTCAAGCCGTTGCAACACCAGAACCACCTCGGGTTGACTCATTTGCTGATCGACTGATGGATGACCTATTTGATGATGTTGAACGGTTGCTAGACGGGAGTCTACCACCACCACCTCTCAAACCCATTGCAACCGCTAAACGACGGCCCATTGAGTTTAGTCCGACTCCACAATTTTCAGACATTGTTCCACAGCCAAAAGCGCCCCAGTGGAATACCTATATCAAAGAAGACAGTTTAGCGATTCCAGAGCTTGATGAATTGATCAACACTAAGCCGTCTCCATCTCGGCTCACTAGTGTATTTCAAAAAGCTCTAGTCGTAGCGCTATGTGCCTCTGCGATCGCGGCAGCGGCAGTATGGCTCAGTCAACGAGGCATGGCGAGTCGATTTTTCAAAGCGATCGCTCAAGAACCTCAAGTAGTGACCCCAGCGGCAATGGCAAAAGCACCGCCCGTTGAACTCAATCAGCAGTTCTCGGACTATGTGCAACGATCGCTCAACGCTATCGATCGGAAAGTAGCGAGTGGAAAATCGGGCGCGATTAGCGCAGAGCGCAACTCTGTAGGAACCGCCACAACTCCTTACAAAAGCAGTCTTGCTACTGTTCCAGTCAGCAGCGTCAAGTCTTCGACCCTGCTGCCAAAAGTGCCAGTCGTAGTTAATGTTCCCTCTGTTCCCTTTGTTCCTCCGGCTCCCCCGGCTGTTCCGACTGCTCCAGCCTCCGTTACAGTCAACGATCCGGCACGTCAGGAGCTAAATCAACTTTTGGCACGGCTCTCTGGTGTTTTAGAGCGAATGTATCCTGCGGTTAACCGTCCGCAAGTCGTAATTCAGCCGCCGACAGCTTCCCCAACGCGAGCCGCTCAAGCTGCGCCTGAGTTGCAACGCACCATTCGGGGCCTAGTGATTGCAACTGATCCGAGCCAGTCGGCGGCCTTAGTCGATACTAATGGCGTGACTCAGCGCTACTACACAGGGGAAACCATTGGCTCTAGCGGCTGGAGTATTGTTGAGATTTCAGGAAGTAGCATTGTGCTGAGGCGAAATGGGGAACTCCGAACGTTCTCAACCGGGCAAAAATTCTAGAATAGCGATTAGGTGAGAGTTAAGTGCAGAGTGCTTGATGGTGATCAGCTCGTACTCCATCGCTTTACTCTTGAGGTTAATCGCTAGTATCGGAGTCTCACTATGGGTCTGTTTGATGATCTCGGTCGGTTTCTAGAAAATCGATTGGATGAATTTCTCAAAAACAATCCTCATCTCGAACTGCAAGCATTGGATGAGAAGCTCCGAGAGCAAGAGTTAGAAACAAGGCGGTTGATCTCAGACTTGCGATCGCGCGAAAAGCAAGTCGAGAGCGAAATTCTCTCAACTGCTCAGGAGATTCAGCGTTGGCATGTCCGAATTGAGAAAGCAAAAGCGGCGGGGCGGATGGATCTTGCCGAGCCTGCTCAAGCGCATGAAGCATCCCTTTTACGAGAAGGCAACCAGAAGTGGGGACAGATGGAAGTTCTGCGCGATCGCATCAAACAAACCGAAGAGCTTTTGCCAAAAATTCAGGTGCGCAGACAGGAAGTAAAAGAAGAACTCGCGCAAGTTCAAACGGCACGAGCAACACAAGCAGAACAACGCTGGGCATCAACGACGGGATGGAATCAGAGTACAAATGCATTTCGTGATGCAAGTGATCCGCTAGAGCAGAGGTTTAGAACGTGGGAAACGCAGGAAGAGATTGAACAAATGAAGCGGCAGATGGGGAGATGATGGAGGAACGCGGCGAAAGCATAGAGCGGGAGAATGATCTGCTATATCCGCTAGCAGGGCGAGCGCACCAAAAACTGAGTGCTTAGTCAAAGCACAGGCAAGGCTGGAGCGATCGCCCGTGCTTTGACTAACTCTGAAAATAGGCGAAACGTTTCTGTATTAAGATTGGTTAAGAAGCAATCGATTTCTTGTCCTTATCCTTCATGTCGTACGCTGGTAAACTTCGTCCCCTTTGGCTTGTAATTCTGCTGTCTGGTGTTACAGGGCTACTGTATTACGGATATTACAAGTGGGCAATTCAAGAAGAATTGCGACACTACAACGGCTACGGGTGGTCAGGAACGCTGTGTTTGATGCCGTTTGTCTTAGGGGTTACCATTCCCCTAGCACTAGCGAGGTTTGATCCTGATGTGCCAACAGGGTTCGCTTGGGTTTCGCTGCTTGGCATCATCTGGATCTATATCGTACAGTTCCGCTTGTATCGCACAGTCAATACGTTGTATCGACAAGCTGGGTTGAAAGAACCGTTGATTGTGTGGTGGATGTTTGTTCCAGGATTAAATTTGGTTGTTGGATTGCGGCAGATTCATTTCCTGAGCAAATTTTGGGCACAGGTTCAAGGTGAAGACGTAAAAGACCCGATCGCAGACAGCCTGCCGCTCCTCTTTGGCAATAGCTAAAACTGACGCCAAGTTTCCGTTCCCTGCCTTGTCCCTCTGCTAGCTTCAAACAGGCATTCTAAACTGCATCACATCCTGCTACCCTCAATAAAGACCCCTTTCTTGATAGAGAAGGAGGAGCTTAACCCTTACTGGCTGGAACTTATGAGTCATCCCGATAGCATCGCCCCTCATGGGGGTCAACTTATTAATCGCATCGCAACGCCGCAAGAGCGTGAAGAATTTCTTTCTAAAGCAGAGTTTCTGCCGAGAGTGCAGCTTGACGAACGGGCTGTATCTGACCTGCAACTGATTGCGATCGGGGGTTTTAGTCCCCTCACCGGATTCATGGGCAAAGCGGACTACGATCGCGTGGTCACTGACATGCACCTCGCCAATGGATTGCCTTGGTCGATCCCTGTCACCCTTTCGGTCAGCGAAGACGTTGCAGAACCGCTAAAGGAAGGTGCTTTGATCCGGCTAGATGATTTGACAGGCCGCTTTATCGGCGTTTTGCAGCTCACGGAAAAATATACTTACGATAAAGCTCACGAAGCCGTTAACGTTTATCGCACCGATGAAGAGAAGCATCCGGGCGTTGCGGTGGTATACGGTCAGGGAAATGTGAATCTGGCGGGTGATGTTTGGCTACTAGAGCGGGATGCTCATCCTCTGTTTCCCACTTATCAAATTGATCCAGCCGCCTCCCGGCAAATGTTTCGAGAGAAAGGGTGGAAAACGGTTGTCGCCTTTCAGACGCGCAATCCGATTCACCGCGCTCACGAATACATTATTAAGTGTGCGCTAGAAACGGTGAACGGTTTGTTTCTACACCCGCTTGTAGGCGCAACAAAAGAAGATGACATCGCTGCCGACATTCGGATGCGCTGTTATGAAATTATGCTGGAGCATTACTTCCCAAAAAATCAGGTGATTCTCGGCATTAATCCAGCGGCAATGCGCTATGCCGGGCCTCGCGAAGCCATCTTCCATGCTCTCTTAAGAAAGAATTATGGCTGTACTCACTTTATTGTCGGTCGTGATCACGCTGGCGTTGGTGATTACTATGGCACTTACGACGCTCAGTATATTTTTGACCAGTTCGATCCGGCAGCGCTAGGCATCACGCCGATGAAGTTTGAACATGCCTTCTACTGCACCCGGACTCAAGGTATGGCGACGACAAAAACGAGTCCGAGTACACCAGAAGAACGCATTCATCTGTCTGGAACAAAAGTGCGAGAAATGCTGCGTCGGGGAGAATTACCCCCGCCAGAGTTTTCGCGTCCTGAAGTGGCTGCCGAGCTTGCAAAAGCCATGAAAGCCTAATTAGGTCATTCGTAATTCGTAGTTGAGCAGATCTTTTCAAAATTACGAATTACGAATTCTTTACCTGTTACGCTGATAGCTATGGGCGTAGGGTAATTGAGAAGATGAAGCGACGATCGTTGTTGCAGAAAACAGGACTTTTGCTTGGAGCTTGGGGCGCGTCTCAGCTGGGTCTTGGCCTCCGTCACACCGCTCAAGCTCTAGCCCAGCCGACAACTCGCAAGCTTGCTCTACTCATTGGAATTAATGCTTACCGCAATGGCAACTTAAACGGCAGTCTTACAGATGTGGAATTGCAGCGAGAGTTGCTGACCTACCGATTTGGGTTTCAGCCGAGCGATATTGTAACGCTGACTGATGAAAAAGCAACGCGATCGCAGATCGAAACTGCCTTTACCGAACATCTGATCAATCAAGCGAAACCCGATGATGTCGTCGTGATTCATTTTAGTGGTTATGGTAGCTTGCTCAAGCTAGGCGCTACAGCAGATGATGTGCAGCCTGCCCTGATCACAGCTGACGAGTCATCCCAGGAGCTGATCACAAATGCAATTCCAGAAGACACGTTGTACCTGTTACTGCGATCGTTGCCCACCCACCAAGTCACTACTGTTTTAGACACGAGCTACTTTTATCCTGGATATCCCTTACAAGGCAACTTGCACATTCGATCGTTAGCCTCACCAGGCGAATTTGATGAAGTGGCTCAGATCGATCAAACAGAGCATCTGTTGCAAGAAAAGCTGCTCAACACCTTGGGTCTCGATCGCGCTCAAGTCAGGGCTCAGCGGCGCTCCGGGCAAATGCCAGGCGTCGTTCTGTCGGCGGCGGGAGATCAGCAAGTTGCCACCGAAGCGCCTTGGAACGGGTTTTATGCCGGACTTTTTACCTACGCCTTTACGCAACAACTGTGGCAAGCTCTACCAGACTCAAGCCTGCGGCTTAACCTGAGCCGAACTGCTGAGCGGATTGGCAGGCGCGTTGATCAAAAACAACAGGTCACGCTGAGCGGCAAGAATCGTGGTTCTTCTGGATCTGCGCTCAGCGCTAATAGTCCCTTAAAGCCCTATAACTTGTCACCGTCTCAACCTCCAGCAGATGGAGTGATCATTGCGCTCGACGACTCTAAAACAGCTCAACTCTGGCTAGGCGGGTTAGCTCCACAAGTGCTTGAGCAGTACAGCCTCAATTCTTTGTTCACGGTAGAAGCAGCTGGAGAAGCCGAGACTGAATTGCAGCCCCTTCCCCTGCTACAGGTGTATGAACGAAATGGATTAACGGCGAGAGCCAGGACGGTTGCAACCTCGGCAACGCAAGATGCAACGTTGAGCCTGGGGCAACGAGTCCAAGAAGCGATTCGCGTGTTGCCGCGATCGGTCGGACTCACGATCGCCATCGATGCAAACCTCAAACGGATCGAGCGCGTCGATGCGATCAGTGCCTTTTCGGCCATGTCTCATATTTCAGCCGTCACGGCTGGAGAGCAATCGGCAGATTATTTGTTTGGTAGTGTTCGCGCAACGACTCAAGTGGCGTCTCTGTCTACCGATGCGATCGCGGGATCAATTTCGCCCTCCAGCTATGGGCTCTTTTCTCAAGGACGAGAGGCAATTCCAAAAACGCTTGGTGATTCTGATGAAGCGGTCAAACTTGCTGTCCGCCGCTTAGCGCCCCAACTGCAAACCTTGCTAGGTGCTAAATTACTGGGTCTGACGGTGAATGACAACTCCTCACAGCTAGGAGTCCGGGCAACATTAGCTCAACTTGGAACACCCGAAAAATGGCTGGTGCAACAACAGACCGATCGCGTTGCTGCTGATTCTAATCTCGTGACGCCTTCTGATGGAAAGCTGATCACGATTCCGGTTGGTAGCCGCGTTCAGTATCACATTCAGAATACGAGTACTCAGCCGATTTATGTTTTGATTTTAGGCTTGGATAATGGGGGAACGGCAGTTAGGGTTGGGCATCCTCCCCAAGCGGGTGCCCTGCAATCTCTACCTAGCGTCCCCAGTCCTCCGAACTGTATTGCACCCAACGAAAGCATGACGTTCCCGCTTGTAGCGACTAATTCCGAGTGGATTATTAGCGACCCGGCAGGACTAGCAGAAACTTATGTGATCTGCAGCCGCACTCCGTTTGAGCAAACCGAACGGTTACTGGCGGCTGATTCTAGTAGTGGTGTGATCCGCCCGATCGCGAATTTTCTAGAAGTTGCTCAAGCCGTGCTACAGGATTTGCATCAAGCCAGCGCTCCTTCGGAACTTCGCGACGCGAACAGTGCCCAGTGGATTGGGGCGACCGATGTTTTCGCATTAGATGTCAATGCTTGGGCAACATTCCGATTTATCTATCAAGTGACAGTGTGACGTAGCATATGTTGAACCCATAAATCGTTGAACACACACCTTGAGCTAACCTTGAGCCAAAAGTAAGTCGCCTGTAGTACTTCTACAGGCGACTCAGGTGTAGCAGAATTTTCTGAAGAAGTCGGCTCAGTTAGTTGGCATACGATCCTGAGAACCAACCGCCATCTGTCAATTGATACCAACCGCCAGAAGACCGCACAACACGCACCCGCTCACCATAGTAGAGCGGTCTGCCATTGAGGGCATAGCCTGTCCCCGGACCGTTGCGGACATTAACAACGCTCCCCGTAACGGTTACAACTCGATCGATCGGAGTACCGCCACCACCAGTACCTGGATTAGAGCCAGTACTAGTGGCATAGGAGGATGAGAACCAACCACCATCCGGCAATTGATACCAACCGCCAGAAGAGCGAACCACTCTCACGACTTCACCATAGTAGAGCGGTCTGCCGTTGAGCCCATAGCCCGTTCCTGGACCATTACGGACATTGACAACGCTGCCGGTAATTCTAACGCGGGTGTCGATTGGGGTTCCACCACCACCAATGCCGCCACCACCAGAATAGGTAGTGTAGTTTGAGGCGATCCAGCCACCGCTGCTGATGCGATACCAACCGCCAGAATAGTCGCTAACACCTACCGTCTGACCACTGCTTAAGCCGCCAATGATCGGATATCCTGTTCCTGGGCCTGACCGAATATTCAAGCCTGATGAGGTCACGGTCACCGAAGCGGGAAGAGCATTTGCGTTAGGAACACTCACTAAAAGCGTGGTCGCCAAAAGCAAACCTGCAAGCCCAACTGATGCTGCCGCCGGAACCGTTAAACCCAGTTCCTTGAGCGATCGCACCTGGAGATCCGGAGAAGGATCTTCATGGGCGACAGCAGTTTCAAGAAATGCAAAAGTTTCCATGGTACGAATTCCCCGATAATTACACGTGTGGAATACAAAATCAGCTTGCTGTAGCTTCGTTCCGGAGCATTACGGAGAAAAGATTAATCTTTTCATAGAAAAATGGTTTCACTTAGGTGAAATATCCGAGCCCATTTAAAATTATCTGGGTACTACCACGGATTTTTTATAAAGAAAAGTCAAAGATTTTCCTGTGATCGCAAAGTAACTATTTTAGTTAACCAAAAATACTAATGTCTAGAGCTTGAACAATAGCTTCAACTAAGAACAATCCAGCAACAGAATTTCCAGTTTGATCAATGGCTGGACTGTAGCACGCGATCGCGCCTTGATGCGGCACGATTGCCAGTAGCGCTCCACTCACTCCAGACTTGATCGGCAGGCCAATCCGGACGGCAAAGGCTCCAGAATCTTCGTATAGCCCGCAAGTGAGCATTAGTGTATTGACAATGCGCTGATGCTGAGTCGCGATTGGAGGATAAGCCTCCAAAGAAACGGTGTTAGAGCGCGTCAGCAACAGACCGAGGTGAGCCAGATCGGCAATCGTGCCTGACAAGCAGCAGATATGGTTGTAAGTATCGATCGCGACTTCGGCCTGATCTAGATGTTTCGCTTCCACTAACAGCCGCGCGATCGCACGGTTGGTTTCATTGGTGAGCGATCGCACCGAGTGCAGCATTTTTTCATCCAGCACAAGCTGACTGCCAGCATTGGTATTGAGCCATTGCCGTAAACCTTCACAGCGGCTCTCACCCGAGTTTCCCGTCAAGAATGCGGTGAGCGCGATCGCTCCACTATTAATCATGGGATTACGGGGAAACCCCTGGTCGAGTGACAGTTGAGCGACGGAATGAAAGGGCTGATCCGAAGGCCGCATTCCTACCCGCCGAAACACTGCCTCTGCGCCCCACTGCTCAAGGGCAAACAGCAAGAGAAACGGTTTGATCACACTCATCAGCGTAAACGGCTGCGCCCAATCACCCGCAACAACCTGCTGTCCATCGACTGTTTCAACCTGAATTGTGAGTGTTTGAGGGTTAACGCGAGCCAATTGTGGAATGTAGTCTGGCAACCGTCCATGAGAGATGAGCGATCGCGCTTGAGTGAGCCAACGATCGAGTTGAGCAGGTGTGAGCATTGCCAGACTCATAGGAATTCTGGGTTAACCTTTCCCGCGTCTCATCTCGCTTCGTTAAACTCGATCGTGTCTTCGGTATATTCAATCGGCAAGACTGCCATCAGATTCTCACTTGGGCGCGGAATGTAGTGAGAGGACAAGAACAGTTTATCGCCCTCTTTATACGGGTTCATTTTCTTGGCGGCTTCAATGCCAGCCTCAACGGCAATCTTGACTTCTGAGACATTGCCGCGCACCACGATTGTGACGTACGCACCGCTGACCTTCTCCATCTCAACGAGGGTGACGCGAGCGGCTTTACACATAACATCTGCGACCGAGAGGGCAGGCGGCAACCCACGCACCTCGACCATTCCAACAGCGTAGCCCATGACCAAAACTCCCTTCCAGGTTCTAATACCTAAGATTATTACAGCATCGTGGGATTTGGTGAAATGATTTGGCTTGTGGAATCTATTAGAAGAGCTTATGAAACGAGCGTTAGCCTCTAGGGTGGAGAAGAACAGAATTTCAGGAGCCGAGGGACGATGAGAGGACTTGTCGCACGGCAATGAGCAAATCTTCTGACGTGCAAGGCTTGGGTAAGAACGTTTTAACGCCAGCGGCTTGAGTCTGGGCTTCGTTGGTGCTGAGTCCGCTCAGGGCGATGATCTTAACCTGCGGATTGAGCCGCTGTAAGGTGCGAATCGCGGTGATGCCATCCATCGAAGGCATCATGATATCCATCACCACAGCACGAATTTTAGCCTGATGTTGAGCATAGAGAGCGATCGCATCAATGCCGTCACGAGCCGTCATCACTTGATACTGATGCGCTTCTAGCGTCGCCTTTAAAACCTCTCGAATCGCGGTTTCATCATCCACGAGCAAAATCAGTTCGCCTTGCCCATCCGAAGTCTCAAGGGCTTGGGTTGGCGGCGCTTCAGACCCGATTAGGGCGGGTAGGAAAATCCTGAACTGCGTGCCTTTGCCAACGACGCTCGACACTTCAACAAATCCCCCGTGACTTTTGACAATGCCGATCACCGTTGAGAGTCCGAGTCCGGTTCCCTTGCCTAGCTCCTTTGTGGTAAAAAACGGTTCAAAAATGTGGTCTAGTACCTCTGGCAGAATGCCAACACCCGTATCGGAGAACGTGACGACGCTAAATGTGCCCACGATCGCGTCTAGGTGCATCCGTGCGTACTGTTCATCGATCACTCGGTTTTCGGCGGTGACATGTAGTTTGCCGCCCTCTGGCATGGCATCCCGTGCATTCACGGCTAGATTGAGAAAGACCTGATGGAGTTGGGTCGCATCTCCAGACACCACCCACAGATCTTGAGGTAGCGTGAGATCGACCTCGACCGATTTGGGAAAGGTCTGCCGCATCATCTGCTGTACATCCCGCAAGAGATGGCGCAACTGAAGAATCGTTCGTTCTCCTTCGATGCCCCGTGCAAATGAGAGGACTTGTTTGACGAGATTTGCGCCTCGCTTGGAATTCGTTTCTAGCATGACTAGCAGCGATCGCGTGGGTTCGTCGAGATCAGACAACTTCATCGGCAAAAGTTGCGCGATCGCGAGAATCGGCGTCAGGATGTTGTTGAGATCATGCGCAATTCCACTGGCTAAGGTTCCTAGACTTTCTAAGCGCTGAGTTCGTAAAAATTGCGCTTCGAGGTCTTTTTTCTCGGTAATATCGGTGTCTACCATCAAGATCGAAACGGGATGTTCTGCCTCATTGCGAACCAGCGTCCAACGGCTTTCGGTAATGACTGATTTACCCGATTTTGTAACTTTCGAGAGTTCGCCTTGCCATTCTCCCTGCTGAAAGACTGTGGTGTGGGCAAGGTCTAAGGCTTGAGATGAACTGCGATGGAGGAATTGAGTGACATCTTGGTGCAGCGCTTCTTCGCCTGTCCACCCGTAGAGCCGCTCTGCTCCTTTATTCCAAAACGTAAGCTGATAGTCTAAGTTACAAACATAAATGGCATTGGTCGCAACATCGATTAAGGTTGCTTGTTCACGAATGGTTTGTTCAGCGAGTTTGCGATCGGTAATGTCAACACAAGAGCCAATGTATCCTAAAAATTCTCCGTCTGGGGCAAAGCGCGGTGTCCCTTCGTCTAGAATCCAACGATATTCGCCATCCGATCGGCGCAGTCGATATTCCATCCGAAAGGATTGACGGGCATCAAAGGCAGTGGTGTAGGTCTCAAAGCAATCGACCCGATCGTCAGCATGAACGCTCATGACCCAACCGTCACCAAGTTCTTGCTCTAGCGATCGCCCTGTCAACTCCATCCAGACCCGATTGAAATAGATCCGTGCCTTCTCAACATCAGAAAGCCAAATCAGTACCGGAGCAGTATCTGCCATCATGCGAAAGCGGGCTTCGCTCTCTCGCAGGGCGGCTTCGGTCTGCTGTCGCTCAATCAGTTCGGTTTGCACTTGATGGTACAGTCCAGCCTGCTGAATGGCGATACTAACTTGAGTGGCAATGTGCTTGAGTAATTCAATTTCAGAGAGTTCCCACGATCGCACGTCCGAGCAGTGATGAGCAATCAGCAGTCCCCACAGCGTTTCCCCTTGCAAAATCGGCACAACGAGGTTGGCTCTAACTTGAAATTGAGACAACAGATCGGCATAGCACGGGGTCACGTCAGCCGCGTGGATATCTGCGATCGCGCTCACACGTCCTTGCCGGTAAGGTTCTACATACTGTTCGCTTAAACACGGATCGTAGATTTTGGTGGATAGAATCGCCGTCCACTCTTCTCCGACTGATTCAACGGCGATTGTGCCGCGCCAATCTGGGGTAAAGCGAAATAGCAGCACGCGATCGGTCTGTAAAACCTGTCGCACTTCATCCACGGTGGTCTGCAATATTTCATCTAAATTGAGCGATTGCCGAATCCGCTGAGCAATGTGAGCGACAAGATTTTCCGGGTCGGTTTGCTGATGGGGCAACATCTCAGAATCCTGTAGAGCAGGTATGGATTGGTTGACGGTTTCAGCGGGGTTGCGCCCTGCACGAATTGCGAGTTGCGGGCGTGTTTGCTCTAACTCGTGCGGCTCTGAAGTTGCGCTCTGCGCGATTCTTGCCGCAAATTGATCTTGTAGAACAGCACTGAGCCGATCGAGCGTCGTCACACCGATCAAATTGCCTTGCTCATCCAAAACAGGCAGATGGCGAATCTGATGTTGACGCAGTAAAGACAACGCCGTGAGGAGCGTTTGTGTCGGTAGGGTTTGAGCTGAATGGATTTGAGTTAAGCAGGTTGATGGCAGGGTGAGCGTCACCACGTCTGGCGACATCACGTCTGCGATCGTCAATTTCGAGAGATCTACACCCTTAGCAATGAGTTGAACAACGTCGTGTTCGGTGAAGATGCCGACCAATTGCTGACGAGCCGGATCTCGTTGATCTGCCTCAACCACTAGAATGCAGCTTTCAAATTGAGAACGGGAGATGAGTTGAGACGTTGGCTGAGACGTTGATGGAAAATGCGGTGCGTGATTAAGTAGAGTTCCAAATGGCTGGATCTGTACATTGCCAGAATTGCACAGAGCGCGAATAGCATCCGCCACGATCGTATGCGGTGCGACCGTTAGCGGAAGTTGATCGATCACGGATTCTTCTAAGGCGGGCAGCGCAACCCAGGAATAAGACGGCGGCATAACCACTCCTATATCTCTAGGATGAGTTAAACCTATCACCTCAGTTTACAGAAGTCATATCAAAATCAAGGGAACTTAATTCTACTGGAGTGCCTACTCCGTTACAAAAACGCTGGACGCTATAGGAATCAATAGATCGTTTGCGAATTCGTTACACAATTGATTCACAAAGGATCACAGTTCGTTTTAAAACTACAGTTCGTTCTAAAACTTCCTAGCAGGGCAATACTTGCGATCGCGATCAGACTGCGGTTCTTGCCAAGAGTAAGCGAAGTGACTAATCGATGAAATTCGTGGGGCAAATCGCCGCAGTGCTTCCATCTGCACTTCTAACGGGGGACGGTTACTGATCGATTGCTGCCAAATTCCGGCTAACACAGGTTTAACTTGCGTTCCTGGTCGGGCTTGGCTCATGACACGCTGCACCTGACTAACAATGCAGTCGGCTCGACCACAAACTCCGTATGACATAGGATGCCACTCAATGCTGCTAGGAAATCGATCCCACGGCTGTAATCGGGAATCGAATCCGCCCCGCCCGATCGTTTGGTTGCCCTCTGGAAAAAAGACCGCTCCGGCAGGAATTCCCGCTTGCCGAGCCGGGTAGACGGCGGCATTCAAAAAGTCCACGACGCCTTGCATCGCGTGGGCAACACCCAAGCGCCAAAGATCTGTTTGCAAAATTGCATGACGTTGAGCAACAGAAGCACGAAACTCATTGGCGAGCGGTTGGCGTCCTTGCCACATGGGAGTTGTTTCGTTGCGAAAGAGTTTATCAACGGCAACCACATCCGCCGCATTAATGAACCCACGATCGAGGAATCGCTTAATTAGCTCTCGCCCTTTGCCATTGGTTCCGCGATCGTAAAACGCTTTTCGAGCCGCTTCTCCATAGATCCAAAGATCCCGCACTTTAGTTGCGATCGAGGCATTGCCAACACTGCGCGGATACCGAATATAGTCGAACAAAATTCCATCGGGGCGGCGTTTTAGCACCGCTTGCACCATTTGGTAATAGTCTTGTTTCGCCGCCAAACTATACGGATCGATAAACGCTTCGTTGGGATTGAGACTGCCCAAATCGGTACTCAGTCCCGCAATCGTGTTGGCAGACAAGCTCGTTTGTCCGCGACCATTGCGTAAGAGTGAAATCTGCTTATTGGGTCGAATCGCGTAGCTATAGCCAAAATTCATGGAGAACATCCAGGCGTAAACGCCTAAGCCACGTTCTCGTCCTTTCTGAATCACCTGTGCCAAAAGATCAGCTTTTTCGTTGCCGTAGCTTCTGACGACAGGTTGCCAGGCGGTCGGATTGTCAGCTGCAGGTAATAACACCTGTCCGTTGTAGAAGGTTTCAACATATACCTGGTTGTAGCCGCGATCGACAATGCGATCTAATACTTCATCTAGCGCTCCGGGCCGCAGGTCACACTCATACAGCCGTATCCAAATGGCTTGCGTTTTCAGCCAGTTCTGACCGCGACACTGTTTCAGTTGATTGGCTTGTTTAGCAATGATGTCTTGATATCGCTGCCGCGCCTCTTTTTTTCCGCTCATCGCATCACGGCGAGCGATTTCTTTTTGGGCAATGCCATCCGATGTTTGTTGACAGTAGGGAAGAAAATCGGCGGCTCCAGCAGGAGGAATCCAGAAATTTTGCGCCATCAGACTCGCTCCTGCAAGAGAGACTAAACTTCGAGTGATGGTATTGCCAACGTGTTTTGTAATGTTTTGAAGTCCGACAGAGCGAAACGCAGCGGCACTACTACTCCAAGGAAAAAGACGCCCATTAACCATAGAACGATCGCACAACCCTTATAAAACAGCTAAACCTCCTCACCCTCAGTCTTATAAACCAGAAGTAGGAGAGTGGTCACAAAAAATCACCAAATAGCTTTAACAAGACCGCTTTAAGCAGGTCAAATTTGAGCAAGTCAAATATGGGTGCCAGACCATTTAGTGACAGAAGCGACAGAAAGGTTTCAACCTTGCACCCTAGAGTGTACCTTTTTCAGTTTCAAGACTAATACTGCGATCGCAATCCTTGCACAATCTATATTCTTGTTAATAGAAAAAAGCAGGGACATTCAGCCCTGCTTTTTTTCTATGAAAGATGCTATGGAAGACGACTTACTCTTGAATCGGGTTTTGAGGTGGAGTTTTGCTTCTCGGCGACGGATTCTAAAGCGCGAGTCGATGGGTGAAGAGAGAGGGCTTGCGCGATCGCGCTCAATCGCCGCGCCTGATCTCGACTAATGCTGTACTCGGTGTTGCCAAGTCCGGGGGCATCCCATCGGCGAGTCGCAGGGTTAATGTAGGAGTACGTGCGTGCCCGCAGAACGGCGTCGGTTCCTTGAAAGCCTTCGGTGTAGGCTTGGCGGAGTCGCTCAATATAGCCACCGCTTGCGAGGGCCGCTAACGGAGCTTGATTGGCTAAATCGATCGCATTCAACTGCTCTTCCAAAGATAGTTTCAATCCGCTTAGTTCTGCTGTTTGACGGATAATCTCAAACTGCCGACGCAATCGATTGAGTTGTCGTTCATCGGCTTCTTCTGGCGATCGTGCTCCATGCTGATAGGAGAAACTACCCAAATTCCACTGTGCATTTCCCGGATCGACATGTCCGTAGTACGCCCAAGTTTTTCCACCGTTTGGCGTCCGGGTTCCCTCGGCACTACCAACGGCAGTCGCGACTAGAGAATCAGATCCGCCCTCGAAAAGCTGGTCAGCAGATAGAAAAAGGGCAGGATGAGGAGCAGGTGCGATCGCATCGGCTCCGATCAATATCGGCGGTTCAGAGGTTAGCGGCTCAGACCTTGATGCGTTGGAAGAGTCAAATGCGTTGGAATTAATGACATCTCGGCGCGATGAAGGCTGAAAAGTGACTGCGACACGCTTTGCA
Source organism: Myxacorys sp. (assembly GCF_059501405.1). NCBI lineage: Bacteria > Bacillati > Cyanobacteriota > Cyanophyceae > Leptolyngbyales > Leptolyngbyaceae > Myxacorys > Myxacorys sp. Next base: position 139,445 of record NZ_JCACCM010000116.1, on the reverse strand, counting down.
ACACGACGCGCAGAGTCGCTTCTCGACGTGCTTGGAAGCGCGGTAGTTTGTTTAACGGGTACTACAACTTGAGAAGAACTATCTTTCTGATCATCAGCGCTAATCTGTTTAGGTTCACTCTTGCTGCGATCGCGGTATGAAGGCAGTTCTTCTCGGTTTGAATGGATTGCCTCTTTTGCAGGAGGCGCAAAATTTAACACGGTGCCCGCTTGAGCAGATCTCACAGCACCAAACATCAGAGCCGCGAGGCTCATCGCTACAACCACAAGTCGTTTCATGGTGTTTGTAAGGTTCGTTGCAAAAGGGTTCTATCAGGTTCAACAATTGCCCAGGTTTTATCCGGTTGCTTCAGCAACGCCGCAAATTGCAAAATAGTTGCCGTTCCAAGCGGTTGTCCTTGCTTGAGTGAGCCAATCGTCGGCGATCGCAGCCCACAATATCGAAACAGGTAAGCCGGAATTGTTGGAGTTGAGAAATAAAGGCAACCTCGCTGATCAAGAAACGTGTCTCCGTCGTAGGGCGCAAACACCGGCTTGCCGTCCAGCACAATGGAGATGTCGCCCAAGCCACCTGCAACCTTGTAGCCCGCGATCGCATCTCCCGGCTGCAATTGCCAGGATTGGTAAAGCGGCACATTAGCTTTAGAGCGGGTAGCAAACTGCGATTGGCATCCTCCAGCCATTAGGGCGATCAGTCCTGCCTTAATGCACCCAGAACCGAAACCCTTTATACTCATCCCCATCGTACAAAACCACCAGTTGAGTCTTTGGCTGAAGCTCCACAAAATCATCGGCGTCAACTAGGTAAACGTCTCGCTCAGGGGGCGTATCGGCTCGAACCTGAACTTTGGGCAATTTGCAGTGAGGCTCCTTTAAAATTCCGCGAACCTTACTCTTAGTGGCTCCTTGCTCAACCGTGAGGAGCCTTGCAATCTGCTCTTTTGAAAGTTTGCTGGCTGTCTTCGTGACCTTCTGACAGGGTTCGCTTGCTTTACTGCCAAACGAGGGCAAACTGTGTGACTCTAAAAGCAGCGCAATCACGAGTAATGCGGCTCCTCCCGCCAACCACTGTTTTAAGGTCAGTGTTTCAAGCTTACGAACATACATCACAGCAACTTCCCTCCAATCAGCAACCCAACGGTAATTAGCAGCAAGCGATAAACGCTGACCGAATTGACTTGAGGCAGAAATAGCGCTGCATAAATTGCCATCAGTGCTGGAACAAACACCAACATCGAGACCGGCAGGGCTAGTGCTGGCAGGCTACTTGCGATCGCGCTCAGTCCGTACCGCAACCCGATCGATGCGAAGATCCACAGCAGGGCATCAAGGGCAATGGCAGACGGTTTGGACGGCAGATGCGTTGCTCGCTGCCAAATCTGCAAAGCAACAGACTTCAAGGTGTGACGCCGACTTCGGCGGGAAGGACGACGGGAAGAGGCAGAGAAAGCAGGAATAGGCGAGGAAGCTGTTCGAGCTTGCATGACCTCTGGCATTTGAAGTTCTGGCATCTGTTCTGGAAGGGATTCTGATGCGGCTGGACTAGACGGCTGAGCAGATCCTTCAGCTTTGGCAGAATAGACCGGCAGTTCAAGACTTGATGCTTTTCGGTCAGAAGCGTCAACATCTTGCGCGATCGCTCTCAACGCTTCCATCTCTTCTACAATGGAGGCGGACTGTTGGCTAATGTGTTGAAGCTCTTGTTCCAGTTGAGCAAACCGAGACGCGATCGTGGAGCGAGACACGTCCCAAATGGGTTTGACTTGGGTAGAAATAGTTTGCTTAGATTTAGTAGCCGCCTGACGCTTCGTTTTTGCGGGAGTCTTAGTGCTCGGCTGGCGTTTTCGCTTCGGAGCTACCTCCGGTTCTGAAGCAACCGATTCGCTCCCCTCGGTCAATATTGGCTGATCTGCTAGCCGAGACGTGCGCCGCGTCTTTGCACTAGATTGTCCTTGTACTCGTGTGGATTGGCTGTCTGCTTTTAGTTCTGTCATGGCGGCTCCTGAGGCTAGCGAATCACCTTATCACTATAGTACAGAAGTACTATTAATAGTATTAGTGTACTAAAAGCAATAAGTCAAGCCATTTAGCGATCGTAAATTCACAGTTCTTAACCCAGATTCTTAACCAACAGATAAGCAGAGACTCAGCCTGATTCTTAGAAAGCTCTCTATTCATAAAAGGCTCCCTATCATAAAATGGCGCATCTTGTGATAGTCAAGACAAAATTTCATGTTTAGATGCCTTACCCTAAAAGCAGAGCTACTAGAGGACAATCGCTATGGGTCTAAAACGCCGTGTTGAAATTATTCCATTAGCATCGATAAAAAGCGGAATGGCGGAATTCTACACGCCCCAATCAAGCCACGAAACGATGTTAGTCAATGTTCCGGCTGGTACGATTGATGACCTGTTCGTACATCACTTCCAAACCGATCAACTGCTCGTGGTGCGTGGAAGCTTCGTTCTAGTGGTGTTACAAAATCGTAGCTATCAATACATTCCGCTAACTGAAAGGCAACCCACGATTGTTAAGGTTCCTCCTGGCGTTCCTCACGGGGCGATCAACCCAAGCGCTGAGCCGTGTGTATTAGTTAATGCTGTATTAAGACATGGGGCAGCTTGTGAACGAGACGATCGCCCACTTCGGCAACCATTCCCCTACGATATGAATACAGCCAATCGACTCCTACAAGACCTCAACTATCTGACGACGGCATAGTGACGTCTTAACTGGTCTTCTGGCTCTATCCACCCTGTTCGCATTTACATGCTTGTTGTCCATGCCGTTGACCATTCTTGTAGCTGAAGACGACTTAGGCACTCGCCTCTCCATTAGTGATTACCTCGAATCCTGTGGTTACTCAGTATTGTCAGCTGAGAACGGCAAGGAAGCGTTTGCCCTAGTTGAAACCGATCAGCCCCATTTAATCGTTACTGATGTCACCATGCCGCAGATGGATGGCTATGAATTCGTTAAGCAAGTCCGCAAGCGTCCTTCAATGCGGTTATTGCCTGTGGTGTTTCTAACAGGACGTACAGATTCCCAAGAACGGGTGTTAGGTTATCAGCTTGGCTGTGATGTATATTTGGCAAAACCGTTCGAGTTGACAGAGCTTGGTGCGGTCGTCCGAAATTTGCTCGATCGAGTGCAGATGATCGAGTCAGAATGGCGATCGCGGATGCAAGCGGCAGAACCAACGGAGCGACCGGAGTCCCTCAGTAAATATTCCCCGTCGCTTATTGACTTAACATCGCGCGAGAAAGAGGTGCTGATCTTGCTTAGTGATGGACTCTCGAACGGTCAAATCGGGGGCCAGCTTCATCTCAGTTCTCGCACCGTCGAGAAGTATGTCAGTAGTTTGCTTAGAAAAACAGACACCAACAATCGAGCAGAATTAGTCCGCTATGCGATCGAGCATCAGCTTGTGGATTAGCTTGGGTTAGAAGACATTTTGGTTTTAGTAGAGCAAATTCTTCAATGCCGCAACGGGTTATCTTGCGGTCACTTCCGCCATCATGGCCACAAACACGCCATTGTGGTCGCTCATCTTCCCCTTCTCTGGCGTTGTGCCCTCCCAAGCCCCCACATTCACCAGATGAGGCACTAAACTCCTAGACAGACAAATGTGATCCACCGTTGCCCGCGAAAGCCCTTTGGCTCTCATATTTTCTTTGGTCAGACAATCCAGTGAAAGCTCATCCAAGGCTGCACTTAACATCGCAACTGACTCTTTTTCTTCATACCAACCCGAACCATCTCGGCTTTGATTGAAGTCACCTGCAATGCACATGAGATGATTGGGATACTGCTTCTGAATGCGTAACCAATCTTGATGATGCTGACGAATAGATTGACGATGCTCTTCCCATCGCTTAGCCGTCCCACTGATCCCTTTCTCGTTAGCGTAAGGGATCACAGTTCCGTAGACCAACATTGCACCAAATGGTGAATCAACTTCGGCACAAACCGCATAAGTCGGATCAAAGGTGGGAATGCAACTCCGTATCTTCCAGCGTGACCAAATCGTTGCAAGATTTTCACCAGCTTCGTAATACTCGGAGGCGCAAGACGCAACAGATTCGTAATCGCTTCCAAGCGCGATCGCAGCGTTCGTTTCAGTCAGTACCCACACATCTGCATCAATAGCGAAAATCTGATCGAGACGGCGCTGATTTTTAGTCCAGCCATTTTGCTTGGGGCGTTCAAGATTCCAAGTCGCCATGCGAAACTTAACAGATGAATTCACAATGATGTCTTGCTAATTGCTTCAACATCATTTAGCCCCAAACTCCAAAGCGAGATAACAAACCGCTTTAGCGGCGAACTAGTTCTTTTTCTCGAATCACGTAGTTCAACAATCCTTCGCAAGCATCCATCAACAAATCAATCACCTGATTAAACCCTTCTTCACCGCCGTAGTAAGGATCAGGCACTTCCTTCAGGGTGTGACGAGTGCAAAAATTACACATCAAGCGAACCTTGTCGCGGTACGTCCTAGCCCGGTCAACAGAACAGATTTCTTCATAGTTATCGCGATCCATTGCTAGGATCAAATCAAATTCTTCAAAGTCCGATCGCACAAATTGCCGCGCCTGACCAACCAGATCAATTCCTTGCGCCTTAGCTGCGATCGTCATTCTGCGATCGGGCGGACTGCCAATGTGGTAACTCGATGTTCCAGCAGAATCACACACAATTTCGCCGCTCAACCCTGCATCCCGAATCAAATGATTCATGATGTTCTCAGCCGACGGAGAGCGACAGATATTTCCCAAACAGACAAACAGCAATTTGTAAGCCATAGACCTAACAAGATTGAACCGGGCAATCAGTCCATCATATCGCCCGGTTCAACCTTATTTTGCTTTATGGAAACCAGTGTAGAACCTACGTTCTAGAACCTACGTCCAACAACGTTTAGCCCATCATTCCTGGAAGATTCAAACCACCCGTGAGGTCTTCCATCTTCTCGCGCATGGTGGCGGTAGATTTTGTATAAGAATCTTTCATCGCTGCCAACACCAAGTCAGACAACACATCCGCCTCTTCTTGCAACGCTTCTGGCGTCAGAACGACACGCAAAGGTTCCTGGTTGCCGCTCATCACCACCTTGACGATGCCGCCACCCGCTTCACCTTCAATCTCCATCGCCTCTAGTTCTTCCTGAAGTTTCTTTGCCCCTTCTTGAACTTGTTGCGCTTTTTTGATGGCGTCGGCAAACTCTTTCATTTTGCCAAGCCCGAAGCCGAATCCCTGTCCTTGTGACATAACTTCCTATGTAAAGTCAAACAGCTACATTATGACATCGGCTCGCTGAATCATGACATCAGTTCAAGACATTAGCCGAATTCGAGCCACAAGCTTTAAAGTGCGGTTTGTAATTTGTAACTTAATTGAATAAAGATAACCGATACAGTAAGTAGAGTTCATCTTGTCAAGAAGCGATCGTCAGACTTACACTGAGCACCAGCTTGCTTCTAACGATTCAACCTACTTGCGTTAAAGGAAACCTCTAGAGGCAGCAAACCTCTCACTCTCGAATCACTCACCACAGCCTAACTTATCTGGAACTCACCTAGCATCTTGACTTCTGGCTCTAACCACAACGACCATTCTTGCTGAACCCGAGATTGAACGTGGTGAATCAGTTGAAAGATGTCTGTCGCCGTGGCACCACCGCAATTCAAAATAAAATTAGCGTGGCGCTGAGCAACTTGAGCACCCCCGATTTGATGTCCCTTTAGCCCAACCTGCTCGATCAGCCAGCCCGCTTTGTGAGAGTCAGGATTTCGGAACACGCTTCCACAGCTGGGAAAGTCGTAGGGTTGCGTGCGCTGTCGCTGTTGTTTGTGAGCGTCTGTGAGGGCAACTAGCTCCGTTGGATTAGCGCTCGGCTGTAGTTGGAAGGTGGCTTGGGTGACGAGCTTCTGGCTGCCTTGGAGGGCAGAAGTTCGATACTGATATTTCAGATCATCTGGAGTCAGGATTTTGGTTGAGCCATTTGGAAGGACGACCTGAGTGTCCACCAGAATATCTGCTACACAGTCTCCGTGTGCGCCTGCGTTCATCACCACAGCACCGCCTACCGTACCTGGGATGCCAACTGCCCATTCAAACCCTTGCCAACCGCGATCGGCAAGTCTCCACGCTAATCTCGGCAACGGTTCCCCGGCCCCAACCGTCACCCGTCCGCTCGCTTCGTCAAATTCGGCATAACGCAAAAACCGAGTTGAAATTACGAGTCCTGAGATGCCGCGATCGCTCACGAGCAAATTTGATCCGGCTCCCAGCATCGTCACTGGCAGCCCTTGCGATCGCGCCCAATCTAAACTCGCGTGTAGCTCATCGAGCCGCCTCGGCGCAATATACCATTCTGCCGGGCCGCCCACTCGAAATGACGTTAGCGATGCCATCGGAACATTCGCTTTGATCATTAAGTCAGTACCAGGGAGGGGGATCATGGCCAGCTTTTTGTGCGGTTCCTCCGGAGCCGCGATCGGCGCTAATCGAGCGGTGGGTCGGGCGTAAAGTCCTGTGCTAGAAAAGCCGAGCTTCACAGAAGCGGGAACAGTCCGAGGATCACTAGAGAGAGTCATATGGGTTTCGTTATTTTTTTGAAGGCTCCAACCCGAGACTAAGGCGAGTCTCGCTGAGGGAGCTTAAGCATTCACAGCGCAGACAAAATTAAGAAGCTGCTTTCTCAGCCACTTGCTGAGTTGAGATCGCGTCCGGGATCAGTTGGTTCAGATTTCCGGCCCCCAAAAAGATCACCAGATCACCCGGAGCCAGCGTTGCCGCTAGAAAATTGCTAATGGCAGGTAGCGTCGGTTGGTAGTGTACCCTTGAATGGCGTGTGGCGAATAAATCAGCAACCTGCTGACCGTTAATCTGCCCAGAATCAGGTTCACCTGCACTATAAATATCACTAAGGACAACTACATCAGCATCCCGGAAGGATTCGGCAAATTCTGCTAAAAATGTTGCGGTGCGGCTATAGCGGTGCGGTTGAAAGACTGCCACAACCCGGCGCTTTGGCGAAGATTCTGCCGCTTGTAAGCGAGCGGAACTCAAAGTCGCCCGAATTTCACTGGGGTGGTGAGCGTAATCATCGATAAACAGAATGTTGTTTGCGGCTCCGCGATGCTCAAAGCGACGCCGTGCGCCCTCAAAGGAGGCTAAAGCACGAGCAATCACCGGAAATTCAAGCCCTAGTAATCGACCCACCGCAACCGCCGCGATCGCATTGCTCAAGTTGTGATGACCCAGCAATTGAATGTTGAGTTGTCCTAAAACCTGTCCGCGCTCTAACACTCGTGCGGTTGTGCCATCTCCCCCATAGCGGATCTGATCAACGGTATAGTCTGCGCCAGAGTCTGGATTGAGGCTGTAGGAGATGTGCGGAGTAATGCGATCGCGCACAGTTTCACAATCGATGCAGCCAATCGTCACGTTGCAGCGGCTCGCAAACGTTTGGAAGATCTCGACCACTTCATCTAAACTGCTGTAGTGATCAGGATGATCAAGTTCGGCGTTGGTAATAATGCCAACATACGGCTCAAACTTCACCAGTGACCCGTCGGACTCATCGGCTTCTGCTACTAAATAGTCACCCTGTCCAAACCGAGCGTTGCCTTGCCACGCTTTGACCTCGCCGCCAACAATGACCGTCGGATCGAGATCCGCTTCAAGCAACAAATAGCTAATCAAACTGCTCGTTGTCGTCTTGCCGTGAGTGCCTGCGATCGCAATGCTTCGATAGTCCTTAATCAGCGCAGCGAGTAAATCAGACCGATGAAAGATCGGACATCCTAGCTCTAATGCGGCTTGGTATTCGGCATTAGATTCATTGATGGCAGTCGAGCAAATGATTTGCGGTAAAACTGTAGATGCACCAGTCAGGCGGCGGTTGGCAATCGGTGTAACCGTAGCGACAGCAGAAGACGCGATCGCCATCACCTCAGCTTCAGCGCGGACTCGAGAAAAATGCTCAAGATTTGAAGCATCCTGACTTAAAAAAATGTGAGCGCCTAACGTTTTTAGTCGCTCTGTAATATGACTGAGACGCAGATCCGAACCAGAAACTGGAAGCTTACGTTCGAGCAGAACATAAGCAAGGGCTGACATTCCAATTCCACCAATGCCGATGAAATGAAATGGTCTGCCGCTGAAGTCAACGGAAGTCAGCATTTTTGCTCCTTACACACCACACCAATGACACGCGATATCATATCAAGGATTGCTTTTTGACGGTATAGCTAGATCAAAATTTCGATTCCTTTATTTGTGATTCAAAAAATGTCAGTCAAAACTGCACCGTAAAAGCTGAATGTTTCCTTGTGTTACTCGTCAATTCACCACAGATGCTCACCCTAATTTGTTAGATACAGGTCGGAAGTAGTTGATTCCCGAAAGAAGTCTGCGATCTTTAACTAAATTTGCCCACTAAACTAGTGTGCTTTCAATAATCGACAAAATCGGTAGCCGCACATTGTAAATAAGAAGTAGGTTAGGAGTTGTGATGGATTGCCCAAACTTCTTGTGGTTTTACAGTAAGTCTGAGTTGTCTTTCAAAACTAACTTCCTATTAAATGACACGATCTAAGCGAAACCGCAAGCAAATCGAATTCACTATTTATCCGATTCAAATCGTCAATGTTGCTACAAATTTTGCCATAACAATTTCAGGGTGAAAACAATTCTTTAGGTTGAGATTTAATAGAGGCGATCATAGAAGCTAGCCATCACCTTGCAGTTATTTTGTCGATCAGCTTAAAAGTTGGACAAATTGGACAAAGGGTTAGAGGATATCTATCTCACGACCGATAGAGGCGTTGAGAGCGGTGACCTAAGACGTGTTTTAAAACCTAGAGCCAAAGAAGAATCGCAGCAATGGTGAGCATGGCAAGATAGTTTTGCGCTCGTTTCTCATAGCGTGTGGCAATCCGTCGAAACTGTTTTAAGCGATTGATGGTGCGTTCAATGCGATTGCGCTCGCGATAAGCCTGACGGTCAAACCGTGTCCCCTGTCGAGATTCATTGGCGCGACGGGGAATGACAGCACCAATGCCACGTCGCTGTAGGTAGAGCCGAATCGGTCGTCCTGTGTACGCTTTATCGCCTGCCACTCGTTGCGGACGCAGACGGGGTCGTCCACGTCCGGGTCGTTTGACTTTGCCTTGCTCCATCAACGACTCGAACACCACCGCCTCGTTGCGTTGGCCAACGCTCAACAAAAAGGTGACTGCCTTGCCATTGCCTTCACAACGCAGGTGAATCTTGGTGCTAAACCCACCTTTGCTGTATCCCAGTGCTTCTGACTCAGCATCACCCCCCCTTGCTCTGGCCGCATGTTGGTGCGCTCGAATGACACTGCCATCGACAAAGTGGAGCGTTCAGTCAAACTCGCCAACCGCATCGGATTGCTGCTGCAACTGGGTCAGAATCTGTTGCCACAGTCCTCGCTTGCGCCAAGCATAGAAGCGCCCTGAGACGGTCTCCCAGGCCCCATAGCGGTCAGGTAAGTCTCGCCAGGGAGCACCGGTGCGAAGAATCCACAGAATGCCATTGGTGATGGTCCGATGGTCATTGGCAGGTCGTCCACCTTTAGACTCGGTTTGGGCAACAGGCGTTGTAATCACTGCCATTGTTGATCGGTTAAGTCTTTGCGTGAAATTGGATTGCGGGCGACCAAGGTCTGTTCGTTATCTTTGAAATACGGCTATTTCTATTCTAGCTTTGGGTTTTAAAACAGACCCTAGGTTCGCTGGACAGTATCTTTTCCTCGTTCAATCCGGCGAGCAATGAGAGCGCAATATCATTTCATTAAAGTTCTTCCAGTGGGCAGGCCTCAGTTCCATATGTAGTACGAATGTGTTCGTAGTGAAGTACAGATCCCATCCGAACCACTGTGCCCCAACTGCTAACGCTGCATTCAACGGCAAAGGGTTACTCTCAATGCCTTCGCTAGATTTCGATTCACAAAACGGCGTCATCTAAACCTCCAATAATTTTCCCGTTCCATGACGGTTAAGGGACAAAAGTTGCAATGCTTTTTAAGGTATGATGTAATCCATCAATAGGTATTTATATTCAGAGGGCAAGACGCAGTGATTAGAGTAGCGATCAACGGCTTTGGACGCATTGGACGCAATTTCATGCGATGCTGGGCGGGTCGGGAGAACAGTCAGATCGAGGTTGTCGCGATCAACGACACGTCTGACCCTAGAACCAATGCTCACTTGCTGAGGTACGACTCGATGTTGGGCAAGTTTACCGGAGACATTGAAGCCGATGAGAATACCCTCACGGTCAACGGTAAAAAAATCAAATGCACGTCCGATCGCAACCCAGAAAATTTGCCTTGGGGCGAATGGGATATCGATCTAATCATTGAGTCTACAGGTGTGTTCATCAGCAAAGAGGGCGCGACAAAGCACCTGAATGCGGGTGCAAAGAAGGTATTGATCACGGCTCCCGGCAAGAATGAAGATGGGACGTTTGTGGTTGGCGTAAACCATCACGACTACGACCACAACAAGCACAACATCATTAGTAATGCAAGCTGTACCACAAACTGCCTTGCCCCGGTTGCCAAGGTGCTGCACGAGAATTTTGGCATCATCAAAGGCACGATGACCACGACGCACAGCTACACTGGCGACCAGCGCATTCTCGATGCTAGCCACCGAGATTTGCGCCGTGCGCGGGCGGCAGCTGTGAATATTGTTCCGACTTCTACAGGTGCAGCCAAAGCCGTGGCCTTGGTGTTGCCTGCGTTAAGCGGTAAACTCAACGGGATTGCTCTGCGCGTTCCGACCCCCAATGTCTCTGTTGTGGATCTAGTAGTCAACGTCGAGAAGAGTACGATCGCTGAACAAGTGAATCAAGCTCTGAAAGATGCTGCCGAAGGTTCGATGAAAGGCATTTTGAAGTATTGCGATCTGCCCTTGGTATCGAGCGACCACGCGGGTACAGATGAGTCTTCGATCGTAGACGCAGCTCTAACGATGGTGATGGGCGGAGATATGGTGAAGGTTGTGGCTTGGTATGACAACGAGTGGGGCTATAGCCAACGTGTGGTTGACCTCGCTGAAGTTGTGGCTCAGAAATGGGTTAAGTAGGGTTTTCCTCGCTAAGTCATTAGATCCCAAATGTCCTCAACTTAAATCTTAGAGTTGAGGGTTTATTGTTGAAGATCGCTACTCCCTCTTTACTACTTTGCGACCTATCAAGATTTAGGGATTGCGCCTCGACGTATTCAGACCCAATCCCTAAACCTTTGAATTTCTAGGGAAGCTAACTTTTCCAAGCTGGTTTTACTGCGACTTCCCAAGCAAAAATTGTAGATATTCTCAATCTATGCTCTTGTGCTGAGGCCCAAATCGCAGGAGCGACTTCATTATTGGAAGAGAATTTAGCTAGACTCAATGGATTTATCTAGACTCGACGTACTGTTGTGAAACAAGTACTCAAACGGTTTAGAGCAAACATTTGATGCGTTGTACCCAGATCAAGCAACTTGCTCGCGAAATTATTTAGCTTTACCCAAGTCTATCTGGCTGCATGATGCGGTGATTGATTTGTTTATCAATCGCTACAAATGTGGGCGTGCTGTCTAAGAATTCGTCCACAGGTTTAGAACACTGTTCGAGAATTTATGAACGTCATGCATGAAGAACGCTGGATTACTCAATCAGAATATGCCAAACAATTGCGCCCCTCACTACCGTCAGAAGCCTTTCTTTCCGACCCCAACAAGGTCTGGATTTTGTTGATTAACATCGCCATTTTAGTTCTGGGTTGGGGCATTGCCGATCGCCTGCCTCAGTGGAACGGGTACCTCTTGTGGCTTTATCTCCCCCTAACCTTAGTCATGGGAAATAGTGTCATTGTCTTGTTATTTGGCACACATGATTTATTACACAGCCGAACTATTAGAAATCCATCTTTGAGGCGGCTTGTTAGTCTACTCGGACTAACCATGTTATGGACGCCACCCACGTTTTGGAAAGCGGTTCATAATCGAGAGCATCATAGCAAAACAAACTCGTTGCACGACCCTGACCGCAACTATCTGTATGAGCAACCCGAAAATTGGGGCAAATGGATTCAAAATCTCTTTGTCCCGTCAGCAGAGGTTAATCCTCTCTGGTTAATGGTTGGAATGAGCCAGGCTTGGGGAGTGCATACGTTTCGTAATCTGACATCAGTGCTGCTGTTTAATCATGGGCAGAGCGAATATCCGGTTGCGTCCTTCATGGTGAGTGCAAAGGAGCGTCGAGCGATCGCGCTTGAATTCTTCATCATCTTAGGAATTCACTTGAGCATTCTAAGCTACTTGGGGTTGCATCCTGTAAAACTCCTACTCAGCTACTTTTTACCCATCTGGATTGGCTACAGCGGCATCATGTTTTATATCTACACCAACCATATGCTGTGTCGCATGACGAAGATTAATGATCCGTTGATTAATAGCATTTCGGTTCGGGTTCCTAAACTATTTGATCTGCTACATTTCAACTTTTCACACCATACAGAACACCATATTTTTCCAGGCATAAACTCAGATTATTATCCAGTCGTTCAAGAATTATTGAAGGCGCGATATTTTGATCGGTTTAATTTGGTAGATGCTGGAGAAGCTTGGCGGTTAATGTTGCAGACACCCCGACACTATAAGAACGAGAATACCTTTACTGATTGGTCAGGAACGAAGTCTGTCCCCTGCCCCCAGTCTTCGGCAGATGAGATGTAGTGATTCATAGGCTGTATTGGGCGTGAACCATTTCCGCATGTCTAGAGGATTAGCGCCGTTTTGCTTCACGAACCCTGAAAATGTTGAAATCCTCTGTTGAGAGTTAGACTTTCATCAGGGTGAGTTCCGGTTGAGTCGATCAATTGAATGGTTTGAGCAGACGTGATGGTACCTACGATCGCACTTCCTTCTCCCAGGCGTTCAACCAACTCCTGAGCCAAGTCTTCCGGCAAACACAATACTAATTCAAAATCTTCTCCGCCATACAGCGCCCACTGCATCGCCTGCTCAGGAGACACCCAGTTTCTCAAGGCTGGATGAATCGAAATCCTCTGACGATCGAGCCTTGCACCAACCCTACTCGCTCGGCAGATCTGCAAAACCGCATCCGCAAAACCATCACTCGAATCCATGCCAGCACAGGGAAACGGGGGCAAGACATCTAAACGAGCATGCGGGTATTGATGAGTCCGAATTAATAAGTCGCGACCCTCTAATTCTGGTTCAACATCAGGATTTAGCAAAAGTTCTAATCCTGCCCGCGACGAACCGTGATAACCCGTGACGACGATCGCGTCTCCAGGCTGTGCCATCGATCGGCGAATTACACGAGTAGGATCAACCTGTCCAAAGGCAGTGATAGAAACGGTGATGACGGGAGATCGGCAAATGTCGCCCCCGACGATGGCAGTGTCATATCGCTGCAAACAGCTTGTCATTCCCTGATAAAGCCGTTCGACCCAAGATACAGAAACTTCACCTGGGAGTCCTAATCCTACAGTGATCCCCGATGGCGAAGCGCCCATCGCGGCAAGATCAGATAAATTAGCGGCGGCGGCTCTCCAGCCTGCCGATTCTGGAGGAGTCGTGCGATCGCTAAAATGTACGCCATCGACCAACACATCGGAGGTAACAACGAGAGATTTGCCGGGTTCAGTGGGGAGAACGGCAGCGTCATCACCGACGATTGCACTCGGACAAAATGCTTGCACTCGCTTTAGAAGTCCTTGTTCGCCAACATCTTGAACTCGCAGTTCCATCGGGTTTCCTCAAAAAAGAAGAGACGCGATTAGCGCCTTGCGCAACTCCGCAGGAACCGGTCACGTCTCTATAAAATCAGCTTGTCTTCTTCAGTTAAGCTACACTTGGCTCTACCAAATTTTCTAGACCCTCTACAACTTTCATCGACTCAATTTTGTCTCCCGCTTTCAACTGGCCCAAAACCTCTGCACCTTCCGTCACAAAGCCAAAGATTGAATACCGTCCGTCTAGTAAATTTGCGCCTGCCGGAGTAAGTTCAGGCTCGAATAGAAAGAAGAAGAACTGAGACGAACCCCCATTTGGGTTATCGGCAGGAGCCGCTAGCGCTAACGCACCGTAAGCCGAAAATGGCAGAACGGGCTGATCGAGATAGCGTCCCGCGTCTTCCAATGTTGTTCCATAGACGGGTTCTTTCTCTCCTTTGACAAGAATCTCCATCGGAACGGCGCGATATTTCTTCGTCTTCGGATCAACAAATCCAATCTCAGGTCCGGGTGGGTCACCAATTTGCAGGACATACGAATCTTCTGCACGAGTGAACTCTAAGCCATCGTAGAATCCTCGTTGGACTAAATCGACAAAGTTTCCGGCGGTGACCGGAGCGCTAAAGCCATCAAGTACGATCGTCATATCTCCTTTGGACGTTTTGGCAGCAACCGTAGCGCGCCCCTTGAGTTGAGGAAGATTGCTGTACTCTTGGGGAACTTCAAACGGAAAGTCTTTTACCATCATGGCTTCTAGGTCGCTAACGCGATCGAGCATCTGGCTCCGAGTGATCAAGATTTTCTCTTTGTCTTTCCCGTCCGTTGCTGTCTGAAGCTCGGTAACGCTGGCTTTTAGCTGCTCAATAATCTGTTCAGCTTCCGCCTTTTGACTGTCTGGAATGCTGGCTAAAACTTTTGTTGACCGGTCATTCAACACCCGTGAGGCGGTTTTAATATCTGAGGTGACTGCGCCCCAGCGACGATTTGCCCGCAGCTGGGTCGAAATATCTTCAAGACTAGTTTGCAGCTTACGCACTTCAGGGTTGTCGATGGGTAAGGCATTTCGCAATAGCGCTTTGGGATCTTTAATCGCGTTTCCTTGCGGCAAGGCCTGCGCGGGAAGCGTTTCCCCAATCACCGTCCAACTGGTCACACTCCAAGCCAGCGCTAACGCCAACACACGCGGCTTGAGACTTCCAAACCATCGCTGAACGATTGGCTTCATCAAGCTCCTTCGGAGCGCTAAACCCAAGTTCCAAAGGCTTGCAGTATTCCACATAACATTGCTCTTAAACGGTGCGTAACAACCCCGCTTCGATTGTGCCATGTAAGGGGGAAGAGAGGATAGAGATGAGGGACACCTTCGGCAACGCTTTGTAGCCAAGAGGAATGAGAAGAGATGAAGTTGAACAAGTAAAAATCAGAAGTTTGCGATCGCGGGCTTATTCCACTCTTTGCCCTCATCCCCCATCCCTATTTAAAAGCAGCCACAGAGCGGTAAAATAAAGTGCCGAATGTCCTCCCCCACAATTACAGACTCATGATCTCTAGTAACGATTTTCGACCCGGCGTCAGCATTGAATTAGATGGAGCGGTTTGGCGGGTCGTCGAATTTTTACACGTAAAACCAGGTAAGGGATCGGCGTTTGTCCGCACTAAGCTGAAGAACGTGCAGTCGGGCAGCGTTGTTGAACGAACGTTTCGGGCTGGGGAAACTGTGCCTCAAGCCAATTTAGAGAAGAGTACGATGCAGCACACCTACAAAGAAGGTGATGATTACGTCTTCATGGACATGGAAAGCTATGAGGAAGGTCGGCTGAATGCATCGCAAATCGGCGATCGCGTCAAATATCTCAAAGAAGGCATGGAGGTCAACGTCGTCAAATGGGGCGAACAGGTGATGGAAGTTGAACTTCCAAACTCGGTCGTTCTCGAAGTGACCCAAGCCGATCCGGGCGTAAAAGGCGATACGGCAACGGGCGGAACAAAACCCGCGATCGTAGAAACGGGGGCACAGGTCATGGTTCCACTTTTTATCTCGGTAGGTGAGAAGATTAAAGTTGATACCCGCAGCGACACGTATCTGGGACGAGAGAATAGCTAGAGGATAAACAGCGGAGGGTAGATAGACGTTATCACCCCTGATATATCGTGAGGAGTATAGAGACTGTGCCACTGGATTTGAAAGAACTCCGTGAATTATTGGCTGACCTCAATCAAACAGATATTTCGGAGTTGACTCTAAAGAGCAGCGATTTTGAATTAACGGTGCGTCGGGGCGCTGCTCATGAAGCGAGCAGCGCCATACGGGATCTGAACGGAACCGTGCCTTCACCGGTCAACCTCAACCCGGCTCCTGCCATGGCACCGCCGCCTCCAGATGCGCCAAGACTGATGGAGCCTCCCCCCTTTGCGCCGCCTCACGAGCGACGCTTGGCAGAAGTGACCTCTCCAATGGTGGGCACGTTCTACCGTTCGCCAGGGCCTGATGAGCCGCCGTTTGTGCAAGTGGGCGATCGCATCCGCTTAGGTCAAACAGTGTGCATCGTCGAAGCAATGAAGCTGATGAATGAACTCGAGTCAGAAGTGTCGGGCGAGGTCGTGGAAATTCTAGTTCAAAACGGCGATCCCGTAGAATTTGGGCAGCCGTTAATGCGTGTTAACCCAGGGTAAGGCTGATTTGCAAGGGATACCGAGCCAAGGGATACTAAGCTAGGTTAAAGGTGACTTGCCTCCATTTAATAATTCGGCGGGCGTTTCGAGCCGCCGAATTCGGATTTGATGCAGTCTCGGTCCTTCGGCTGAAATCACGGTGAACTCATAATTACCGTACTGGAGCGTCTCACCGTGAGTCGGAATTTTCTGCCATTGGTAGAGTAGAAAGCCGCCTAGCGTCTGGTACTCATCAGTTAATGGGAAATCGAGATCAAGATCTTCGTTCACTTCTTCTAAGTGGACTTGAGCCTGTACCAAAAAGGTATTTTCATCAATTCGCTGGATGGGTAACTCTTCGCCTTCCTGCGCTTCTGGCGTTTCTCCAATGATTTGAGTAATGAGATCTTGAATGGTGACTAAACCTGCCGTGGAGCCAAACTCATCAACCACCAGTACCATGTGATGACGCGATTTCTGCATCAATGACAGCAACTCTCCCAAAGGCGTGTACTCTGGCACAAATTGTGCTGGGTGAATCCAGGGTTGGATTGGGCTTTCGAGGGTTAACGTCCCTTGTACGAGCGGTTCTGCCAGTTCCTTGAAGTGAATTAAACCGCAAATATCATCCACAGACTCCTCGATCACGGGAAAGCGAGAATGACCTGAATGGGCGACTTCTTCGAGGAGATTGCGAACGGTGGCATCGACAGGAAGCGTCGTCATATTGGGACGCTGCACCATCACTTCTGTCACCGCTACATCCGCAAACTCGAACACATTGCTGAGCAGTTCTCGCTCTTCTTCTTCGAGTCCACTCGATTCGGTCGAGGTGGCGATAATCAACTGCAGTTCTTCCGGCGTGACTTGGTTATACCAGCCTTGCCCGGTGTACTGCACACCCAAAAGTCTGAGAAGCAGCCGAGTAGACTGATTAAGAATCCAGATAAACGGATTGAAAATGCGGGCGATCGCTAAACTGAGCGGTCCTAAGAATCGAGCAATCTCTTCAGAGTACAGAAGCGCCAGCGATTTGGGGCACAGTTCTCCTAGCACAATCTGAAGATAAGCAATCACGAGAAAGGCAACCGGAATTGCCAACGAATGAGCCGCAGGCTGCACGAAGCTGTCTGAAAGTGGCAGGTCTGCAATCCAACTGCTAACGAGTACCGCCATCGTGGTTTCGCCGATCCAGCCGAGTGCCAGACTAGAGAGCGTAATGCCCAATTGAGTAGTAGACAGCAATCGATCGATACTCCGCTGCAAGTCCTGAACCGTTCTTGCCTGCACATCTCCCGCATCGACTAATTGATTGATCCGCGATCGCCGCACCGAGACAATCGAAAATTCAGCGGTCACAAAAAAGGCGTTGATTGCAATCAACAGCAGCACAGACAAAATTCGCAGCAGCGCTTCTGCAAGGTTGAGATGCTGAAGTGGCGCTTCTAAGGGAGCGGCAACGTGGGCAAACATGCTGAAACTGAAAACTCAGTCAAGAAGGGGGCACAAGATCGGGTGTTCCTGCTCTTAGCGCACCGGAATTTCTGACAGCTTGAGTTGAAGCTTTTGATCCGGATAGTCTGTCAACTGAAGTGACAGTTTTTGAGCGTTGGCAAGTAGGGCAGCCGAGATATTCACTGTACCAGTGTAGCGATCGCTCTTGGCAGGCATCTCGCTTGGCAGTCCTGTTGTATCGACTGTAATAGCGCGACCGCGATCGTCTGTTACGTTTAATGCGCTGTAGAGAAACCTTATAGCCTGGTTACTGTCGTTCTTCATGGCGACATCTAACGTGACAGAATCCTTCTGCTGTTGGATGCCAGTAATTTCTAACGCCACATCTTTATCGCGCGCCAATAGGGGAAGGGTGGCGGCAACTTGATTATTTTTTGAGGTTTCAGTCTTACTCTGCGGACTGCTGCTCGGACTTGGACTTGCCGGGGGTTTACTCGTACCTCCAATGCGCGACTTCACCGTTGCCAGAATATCGTCTTCTTTGAGAAAGGTTAACTGTTCGCGCCCATTCGGATTTTTGCGATTGACTTTGTTAGTGGGGCGAGAATCGGGTTGCGTGATTCCTTTGAGTGCTTCTCGCCCGATCGCAAAACCCCAGGCAGAACTCACAATGCCTGCACCAAACATTAGAGCTAACAAAACAAATGTGAGGGCAACGGTCGAATTAATTCTTTTCATGGTGCGCGATCGGGATGGGGGACTTATAGAGAGAGCTAGCTCCATCAGCAATTGTAGGTCTCAACTTCAGTGTAGGTTTTAACGCACGTTGAGACAGCCAATGGTCAAAATTTGTAGCAGTATATCCGAAGTTCACCACATCGGCGATCAAATCAGGAACTCAAGTTACAATATTGCTGAATTGCGTGTAACGGAAACACGTGACCAGGGTTGGCCGATCGGTTTAGGCAGCGAACTCATAATTCGCGTTAGGCGGGTTCAACTCCTGCACCCTGGACTAAATCTACATCTTTCTACGCCCCGCGTCCTTGCTCCCTAAGGCTGCGTCAAGATAGAGATGAGCGATGAAGCAGCGTTTTAAAGTTTTTCATCGCTCATCCTGTCCAAACCCATCACGCTTAGATTTGTCTTAATTTGACAGACTACTAGTATCTTTGGGGTAGGGCTGGCGAACCCATCGGCGGTGCAGGCGGGAACTGGGCTTGAGGAGGTTGTTCGATGATGAACTCACTGCCAATGACACGGTTGCTGACGTTAGGTTGCAGCAAAACAGAAGTGTTGTAAGGATTTGGCAAATCGGCAGTACGAATCAGGGGATCGCTTGACGTTTGTTGGGTGAGGAGATCGCGGTAGAGGCGATGAATTCGTTCCCCATCGCGGGCAATCAGATTTTCTGGATATCCCGTCACTCCGAGCAAAGATTCAGCCGCTCGCTCAAAATTTCGGTTAGGAAAGGTGTCGTCGCTGCCATAGAAGGCTTTATCTGCCGCGTCAGGAATGACTTCACGCGGGTTGAATACGGGTGCGCGTTGCTCTTGGGCTGCTGCCGCGATCGCCATGAAAGTAGACGCTGTGCTTAGAACTAGCGAGCCAATCAGACTCTTGATCCTCATACCCATAGGGTTATCCTCAATTAAAATGCTCGATATGTAGTAGGTTTAGTTTGCCCTACCAAGAATGAATATGAGTAATGTTGGTGTAACTTTGTTTGATTGGGCACACGCGCCCTTAGCCGAGCTGCGGGAAAAGCTATTAGATTTGTTTTGCGAGGTGGCCTATCGAGAAGGAGACTTTCTGCTCTCGTCAGGTCAGCGCAGCACCTATTACATCAATGGCAAGCAAGTGACGCTGCATCCTCAAGGCGCTCTAGGCGTTGGACGGATTTTATTAACGCTTGTACCAGAAGATGCGATCGCGGTTGCTGGGCTAACGCTCGGAGCCGATCCGATTGTCACCACCACGAGTGTTGTGGCGGCATATGAGGCGCGATCACTCACGGCCCTGATTGTCCGTAAAGAAGCGAAAGGACACGGCACTCAGGCATACATTGAAGGCCCGACATTGCCGCAAGGAAGTCGGGTGGTTGTCTTAGAAGATGTGGTGACGACCGGTCAATCGGCGATGAAAGCGGTTGAACGATTACGCGAGGCGGACTATCAGGTAGATCAAGTAATTTCGCTGGTCGATCGACAACAAGGCGGCGCAGAATTCTATCAGCAGCAAGGACTAACGTTTCAAGCGGTGTTTACGATTGAAGACATGCAGCGACGCTACAAGGAACTATCGCGCTAGGTTCTGAGCTGATAAGCGCCGTCATATAGACGCAGAGGATTTTCAAGCAACGTACTTCCTTTGACAGAGACGGTCAAGGATCGGTAATTGCGCGCTGGGAGGATCGTATTATCATCCTCAATTCTGTACGATAGGGGAACTGATATAAAGATTTGTGACAACTATGAGCGTTAACTTAGAGCAGATTTCGTCACAGTTGGACAGCGAGAGTACCCGCGATCGCATGGTTGCCCTTGCGAACCTGCGGGAAGCAACCGCCGAAGATGCTGTGCCGCTAATCAAAAAAGTTCTTAACGATGAGAGTTTACAAATTCGCTCGATGGCAGTGTTTGCCCTAGGAATCAAACAAACCGATGAATGCTACGACATCTTGGTTGATCTTTTGATCAACGAAAAAGACTATGGAATCCGTGCAGATGCCGCAGGCGCATTGGGCTATCTCGAAGATGGAAGAGCATTTCAGCCCTTGGTGAGAGCCTTTTACGAAGATACAGACTGGTTGGTGCGCTTTAGTGCAGCAGTGGCACTGGGCAACTTGAAAGACCCACAGGCGAGAGATGTGTTGGTGCAAGCGTTAGACAGCGAAGAAATCGTAGTGCAGCAGGCTGCGATCGCAGCACTGGGCGAAATTAAGGCCGTGGATGCGGTTGATCAAATTCTTCGGTTCGCCCAATCTGAAGACTGGCTCGTGCGCCAGCGGTTAGCCGAAGCGTTAGGACAGTTGCCAAGTGAGAAAAGTATTTCGGCGCTGAAGTATTTAGAGAAGGATAACAATACGAACGTGGCGCAATCCGCTATGATTTCGCTGAAAAAGCTGGAACAGTAGGGTTGTAGCGGACAACGGATTTAATAGCGAGCGGTTTAAAATCCTCTGCTACTAAGTCCGTTGCCAACTACTTCTTACCTCTAACTTTCTTAATCTAACTGTATAAACGCACCGCCCCGCTGAACACCGGATTCACTGCCGTAGTTGCTAATTGTCAACGATCGTAAGTGATTGAACAATGGCTGTCCGGCTAATTCGACTAGCTGAATGAACGGAAACTGCCGTTTTAGAACTGGCTGGGCAGTGTCCCGATCGATGTAGAAATAGCCGTTGTTGGGGGTTTGAATGGGCGCGATCGCGCGTTCAAATCTTGGGTTATTCGCTAATCCATTCTTCTTAGCATTCAGAACAGCATTCATCGCTTCGAGAGATGTTGCGAAAACCTCGTACTTGCCAACCGATGTGTGGACTCCAGCAACCTGTGCCTCTACAAAAAGTCCTTTGGAAGGCGTTCCGGTTGCCAGTCGCGTCCAGACGTTAACGGCTTGATCGTCAAGCGGAAGCGAACCTGGAGTGATGCCTTGGGCCTGCGCGACAGCATCGAGATGGGAAATTGCGGCTTGTGCTGAAGGATCTGACTTATCTGCCACAAATACCCAATCTAAGGGCTGATTTTTCCCAGGTTGAGGCACGAGTCCTAGCGCGTACTCTCCTTTTACCCAGCTAAAGATGTCGTTCTTTAGATCAAGATTCCACTGCTTCTCTAAGGACTCGAGGGGTTGGTTAACCATTTGAGCGACAAAATCGTAGTTCTTCGCGGTGTTAGAAAGCCCTGCCCAGAACTGGTCTAGATCAATGCCAGACGCTGAAATTGGACTATTTGCAGGGATATATTGCAAAGCTCCAACAGGTTTAGATAGCTTGGGTTGAGTTGCAGTCTCAGATACCCCAAGCAGAGCGGTTTCGGCAATTAGTCCTTGACGGTTTAATCCTAACGAAATAGCTAGACTCCCGTCTTGAGAAATGTCCTTTCCAGTCAGGGTTTGGATCTGGGGCAAGTTTAGAAAGACAAGTCCAATCCTGCCTTCTTTTAGGGTTGCAATTGCCCGTTGATACTCGGCCGAACTGGCTAAATTTAGTTCAGCCGCTTGCACATTATTAATAGAATCTTTTAGCACTTTTGGGCTGTTGGCAAATAAGACATAGTGATTTCCAACAACCGCCGTGGCAAGAGGATTGGGAGCCGAGCTTTGTGTTTCGTCGCCTTCTACTTTGCTGCTAATTCCTTCTACTTTGCCGCTAATAATCGTTGTGCCCTGATACGCTTCAAACTTTAAGTCTGTTCCAGCAAGGGCGCGTTTTTGCCAAAACAGTTGTAGAAACTCCCGCGATCGCTGTGGATCTTTAGTCATGAGTGCCAGCAAATATCCGCGTTCTTCTCCGTTACCGCCATTGCGATCAACATCCAAGGCAGTAATGGCAGCGGTTACTTCATCGCCGAGCCAAGGCTGCACATCTCGCCTGTAGTCTAAGTCTGTACTTCCTAGAATGCCTTGTTTGAACTGATCTAACTCTGCTCGTGCTTCCCTGCGATCGCCCGGTTTGGCAATGGTTTGACGCAGTGTTTCTAAGCGATCTGGATTGACGAGCAGCGACGCCACTACGGGAGCCTGCCGAGGAATAAACATGGCTGCCGTGGGACTCTCGATCGGACTACCGCGCAACAAACTGATCGGGCTTTGGGCAAAAATGAGAACAAAGCCGAGAGTGCCGACCAGAAAGAGGACACCTGCGATCGCGGCTAGAGCAGTTAAGAACGAACGGAACTTCATGGTTTCAAGAGAACGAGGGTCTGGAGCATCAGATGTAGGATGTGGACGCCAATCCACTCATCACCCATCTAGAAACATTATTTCAGGACGCTGCTTTTCCTGCCATCTATCTGCAAATCTTCTCATGCCTGTTCTAGCGATCGCGGGGGTTACGATAGTAAGGGTGTGAACCTTTAAAGCTTGCAGAGCATTTCCTTGAAATTGCGCTTCGTGCCAATCAAGTAAGCTGTCCCTGAAAGCAAATCTATTACCTGTACGAATAATGTCTCAACAATCCTCCCATCAACCCTTACCCCAAATTTCCGTCGCAGAATTGGCACAAAAGTTAGCAGAGCCGGGCAACCCCGTGCAACTTGTAGATGTGCGAGAACCGTGGGAAGTCGAAACGGCCCAACTCAATGGCTTTATGAACCTTCCTTTAAGCGACTACGAGGAGTGGTCTGGAGATATTCATGCACGGCTGGATTCAGAGAAGGAAACGCTAGTGCTGTGTCATCACGGCATTCGCTCCGCACAGATGTGCCAGTGGCTAATCCTACAGGGCTTTACGAATGTGAAAAATATTGCAGGAGGAATTGCGGAATACTCAAACAGAGTTGATTCAAGCGTGCCAAAGTATTGATGTCCCATCCTCTAGAAATTTCAAGATAAAATTAAGAATCTGCTATCTTAATATTCAATTCATTAATGATTGCTGGCTTCTTAAACATCGAAACCTTATTCAACGTGTTCAACCTACCGTGTGTTGAAAAAATACTTGGTGTTGGAAAATGACCATAAAGGCTAATCTCACAGCTCGTCAGCAGCAAGTTCTTTGGGCAACCATACGACACTACATTGCAACAGCAGAACCCGTTGGCTCGGAAGCATTGGTGAAGGAATATAACTTAAGTGTTAGTTCAGCGACGATTCGCAATGCGATGGGCAATTTGGAAAAAGCAGGGCTGCTTTACCAACCGCACGTTTCGGCAGGCCGGGTTCCATCCGATTCTGGGTATCGAATCTATGTCGATCAGCTGATTCAGCCTTCGACAGAGGTGACAATTCAGATCGAGCAGTTGTTTAGCGATCGCCTCAATTGGGAGAAGTGGAGTTTTGAAGCGCTGCTCAAAGGCGCGGCTCAGATTCTCTCGACCCTAAGCGGCTACATTGTGCTGATGACGATGCCGCTTACCAGTTCAACTCAGTTACGTCACGTGCAGCTCGTCCAAGTTGATTCGCGGCGAGCCATGCTAATTGTGGTGACAAACACATATGAAACGCAGTCGGTGTTACTAGACTTGCCAAAAGCCGCAGACGGCTCCGATTGGGAAGCTGACCTCATCGATCGAGAGCTGCAAATTCTGTCTAATTTTCTAAACGATCAACTCCGCGGGCGATCGCTAGCAGAACTAAGGCTGCTCGATTGGAGTGAGTTGGGGCGAGAGTTCGATCGTTACAGCAACATTTTGACCTCGCTGCTCAAAGATCTGTCGCAACAGTTCGCACACTCGTCTGTGCCAACGCAACTACTCATCAGTGGCGTGTCGGAAGTGCTACGACAACCCGAATTTTCGGAGCTAGAGCAGGTGAAAACGCTGTTGCATCTGCTCGAAGCAGAACAGCATCAACTGGTTCCGCTAATTTTTGATCAGCTTGAATCCGATACGCCGAGCCGACGAGTCTCCATTCGGATTGGCGCTGAGAATCCGTTAGAGCCAATTCGCACCTGTACGCTGATTTCCTCGACGTATCATCGCGGGTCGGTTCCGGTAGGCAGTGTGGGGGTGCTAGGTCCAACCCGGATGCTGTATGAAGATACGATCGCGCTTGTTGAGGCAACGGCAGATTATCTGTCAGAGGCACTGAGCTAGATCAAAATCTAACCATTTCAAGCGTCAGCAATTCAAGTTGATCTGTCAGTACTGGGCATTGAGCGCTGAAATTACTGTCATTTAAATAACAATTTTAGAGCTAAAACCTTTCAACTTTTTCTTCATCCTTCTCCCCAAAGTTAGAGTCTTAATCTAATCTTCCAAGTTATTTTCTAGGGGATCGAGCTACCGTGAGAAGAACCCTCGCTCAGAGCGATTCTTTCAGAATCACCAGCGATCGCAGAGTTAGCAGAGAATCTTATGACACAGAGCTTTGGCGTAATTGGTTTAGCCGTAATGGGAGAAAACCTAGCGCTTAACGTCGAGCGCAACGGGTTCCCAGTTGCAGTATATAATCGTTCCCGTGAAAAGACCGATGCATTCATGGAGAACCGGGCAGGCGGCAAGAATGTAAAGGCAGCCTACACAATCGAAGAGTTCGTTGCTTCGTTGGAGCGCCCGCGCAAAATTCTCATCATGGTCAAAGCAGGTACACCTGTAGATGCTGTGATTGAACAGCTCAAGCCGCTTCTTGATGAAGGCGACATTATGATCGATGGCGGTAACTCCCTCTTTAGTGATACCGCTCGCCGTGCCCATGAGCTTGAAGCTGCCAAATTCACCTTTATCGGCATGGGAGTGAGCGGCGGTGAAGAAGGTGCACTCAACGGACCTAGCCTGATGCCAGGAGGCACAAAGTCCGCTTACGACTATCTTGAGCCGATTCTCACCAAGATTGCAGCGCAGGTAGAAGATGGCCCTTGCGTAACCTATATTGGGCCAGGGGGCGCAGGGCACTACGTCAAAATGGTGCATAACGGGATTGAGTACGGCGATATGGAACTGATCGCCGAAGCCTACGATCTCCTGAAGAATGTCGCAGGACTCGATCACAACGAATTACACGATGTGTTTACTGAATGGAATAACACCTCCGAACTCAATTCCTACCTGATCGAAATCACGGCAGACATTTTTAAGAAGATTGATCCCGATACCGGAATGCCGCTTGTTGAGCTGATCCTCGATGCTGCTGGACAGAAAGGCACAGGGCGCTGGACGGTGACAGATGCGCTAGAACAAGGCGTACCGATTCCAACCATTATTGCCGCTGTCAATGCGCGCATTATGTCCTCTTACAAAACAGAGCGCATGGATGCCGCGCAACAGTTGAGCGCTCCTAGCTCAACCTTTAGTGGTGACAAGAAAGAATTCATCAACATGGTACGAGACGCTCTTTATTGCTCTAAAATCTGCTCCTACGCCCAAGGAATGGCATTGCTGAGCAAGGCGTCCAAGACCTATGGCTATGAGTTGAACTTGAGCGAATGTGCTCGTATTTGGAAAGGCGGCTGTATTATCCGGGCTGGCTTTTTGGGTAAGATTCAAAGCGCCTTTATCGAGAATCCTGATCTCCCGAACCTGTTGCTTGCGCCCGAATTCAAGCAAACTATCCTCGATCGCCAATTGGCATGGCGTCAAATCATTGCTCATGCAGCCACATCTGGGATCGCTGTTCCGGCCTTCAGCGCTTCGCTAGATTACTTCGATAGCTATCGCCGCGATCGCTTGCCGCTCAACCTGACGCAAGCCCAACGCGACTATTTTGGCGCACACACATACCTCCGCACTGACAAAGACGGTGTTTTCCACACCGAGTGGACAGATCTCAACGAAGAGTCGATGACCAAAGTTTCGACGCCTGAAAAATTGGCAGCCGATCAGCCGCGTCCCACCCGTGAAGAAGTTGAAATTCAAGAGGTGCAAACAAAATAAACGGGCAATCTCTGAAATCAGGACATAATGAGAGCAGAGTTCAGTCAGATCTCGTTCTGGCTACTTTACTGATTTAGATTAGGAACGCGCAAAAAATAGGGGTGTCTATCTGGACACCCCTTTGATTGTTTAAAGGAATTTTTTCTATTTCTTATGGAGCGTGATGACGAGCTACCGCACCCAACTGACGCAGTTTCGGTCGTACCTTGATGGGCGTCACTTCTAACGGCTGCCTCTGACTAGGCGGCAAGCCTCGGCCCTCTTGTAAACGCTGCAAGCCCTCTAAAATGGCATCCCGAACGATCGCATCGTCTTCGCGAGTGAGCATCACTCGCAGATAGTCTGCCGTTTGGTGGCGTTGGGCGCGAGTTTCTTGATGCTCGATGTGTTGAGTTAACTGGCGTACAGCAATCAACCGCTTAAGCGGTGAATCATGAGATAAATCCGACAGCGTTTGAGCAAAGCTAGAGTCGGCAGAACGCTGCTTTTGCCCAGCCATCTGCCACACCAGCAGACCAAGCATTCCCATCGTTGCTGTGCCCTGAAAAATCATTGCTGTGGCCATCCAGTGGTGTTCTGCCTCTAGCCAGACTGACACGGCTAAATAGGTGCCAAACATAGCGGCTCCGCCACTTGCCGCCGCGATCACAAACGACTGATTCCAACCTTTTAGAAGCGGCGTTAGTCCCTTCCAGGGTTGCCATTTAGAGTCTTGCAGCAGATACACGAGCATCATGATGCCGACCCCGACACCCGTAGCAACGACAAGCCTGCCATTCCAAAACAGCAGCGCGGTCGCGCCGCCCGTGACGAGCAGCCATCCTCCCGGAGCCGACCATCGCCACGGTTGCTTGCTGAGCGTTGTTCCTATATCCGGCAGAGGAACTGCTTGGAGTAGACCGACCAGATTCCGCCACTGAGATGAAGCCTGTGCCACGGTGCTTACCTGAAGACAAAACAATACAAGACAATATTCAGATAATAGAATACCTGCTCTAATCGCGATCGCTGTAGAACTTCAGAATCAAAAAAGGCGCTGCACAAGGTACGTTCTGAGCCTACTTTTTGCTGAGCCTACACACCTTAGGCTATTTGCGCTCACGATTTAGCCTTTTCCAAAACCCGAACGGCAATGACACTGCTGGCAAAATTGTAGGTCGGACCATCTAGCTCCAGTGTCGTTCCAACTTTTACCTTTTCACCCCCAAAAATTGGGGTTCCGCCCACAACTTGAGCATTGTTTTTGAGGGTGAGAATTAAATCGTTAGATAGCGCACTTTCAGGGCGCGGATCAGGCAAAATTTTGAGCGATCCATCCGGCTGCGTAACTGCCATATTTCGGGGCAAGTACTTGATAGCAGTCAAGGTTGCGTCGCCTGTTGGCTGCTTTCGCACAATCACGCTGGTCTTTGCGCCTTCCTTAATCAAACTTTTTGGATCAGAAACACTTAACCCTCTCACTAGAACATCGACTTCAACCGGAAGCCGATCGGCGTTGCTGGCGATCGACGATCCCGATTTTCCAGGAAAGAAAAAGATCCCGAAAATCACCATTAGAATAATCAGTCCTGCACCCACGTCTAGAATGCTGAACTTACCAAACAACCGACCTTGAGAATCGAGAATAGCCATAAATACCGTTCCAACTTTGGTAGGAAGAATCTAGAGTAGCAAGAATTTAGTCTGCCACATTCAAGACCACGGGATCGTGACAGTACAGATTACCATGTCGAGTAGAGCAGATTGCCATCTCCCAGGTTCCTCACCTTTTTCGGTAAAATCTTCCGGTCATCTGCAACTAAATCTAGTTGTAAACCGTCTGAGGAGTAACGCTTCTTTCTAGTTTGACTATTCTCTCAACTGACTATTTTTGAGTGGCAGACCTTCATCATGTTTAAGCAGCACTTGCGTCATCGATGGCTTTATCCTATCCTCTCGCTGACTATCGTTCTGACGATTGCCTTCGGACAACCCCTCGTCGCTCAAGCCATTTCATGGGCGGACTTGCTTCGAGGCGGAATTCAAGTTATTCAAGGCGTTCAACTGACGCGCCTATCGGATAGCCAAGAGGTAGATCTTGGGCGTCAGATGAATGCTCGGCTTTCTAGCCAGGGCATTCGCATCTCTAACGATCGCAACTTAACTCAGTATGTCAACAACATTGGGCAACGCCTTGTGACTTATAGCGATCGCTCCAATCTCCCCTTTACGTTCCAGGTGGTCGATGACAAGAGCGTCAATGCGTTTGCTACAACGGGTGGCTTTGTGTATGTGCATCGAGGCTTAATTGAGGCGGCAGATAACGAAGCACAGTTAGCGAGTGTGATTGGGCATGAAATTGGACATGTCACAGGTCGCCATCTCCTCGCTCAGATGCGGAAGTCGGCGGTTCAACGAGGATTGCTGGCCGCCGGAGGACTTGATCGCAGCACTGCTGTCAATTTGGGTCTTCAGCTTGCGGTCAACCTTCCCAATAACCGAAACGATGAGTACGACGCGGATCAGCGGGGGTTACGCACGATTAGCCGAGCGGGTTATGCTCAATCTGAAGTGGTAGCGTTCATGCAGAAGCTCTTAAGATCTAGATCATCGCCCTCGTTTCTCAGTAATCATCCAGCAACAAGCGATCGCATTACGCGCCTCAAGCAATTGATTAGTGCGAATCCAACGAATGGACGCAACGGTCTTGATCCAAGCGCCTACCGCGCAGCAGTACGCTGATGTGCTAATCGCGAGTAGGATTTAAACTCAAAAAGGGCAGCCGAGGGCTGCCCTTTTTCAATGCGTTAACCAGAGCAAGTTGAGATACTTCATGTGGATAGAGGCTCTAGCAAGACGACGGCATATGATGCGATCGCGGCTTCATTGCCCACAGCATCGAGCTTTTCGTTGGTGGTTGCTTTAACGCCTACTCGATCTGCCGGGAGATGCAATGCTTCGGCGAGGCGCGATCGCATTGCGTCAATGTGGGGTTTAAGTTTCGGGCGTTCGGCAACGACGACTGAATCGATATTGACGATTTGCCAGCCGAGATCGCGGATCAGGTGGTGAACCTGTTCTAGCAGTTTCACACTATCTGCTCCAGCCCATTGTGGATCGGTTGGTGGGAAGTAATGCCCAATATCGCCAAGGCTGAGTGCGCCGAGCATCGCATCCATAATGGCGTGAGTTAGGACATCAGCGTCGCTATGACCGAGTAATCCCGTTTCATGGTCGATCTTGATGCCGCCGAGAATGAGATCTCGTCCTGCAACCAGGCGATGAATATCGTATCCATTTCCGATTCTGATGGTCATTCTGTTAGATCAATTACTCGCATCACCTAACCGATTATGCCGCGTAACGACTCTGCTTGAAATCTCGATCAAATTTGCAGCATATCGGAATACTCGGTCAGCAATTCATCGTAGGTCAGACTGTCTCCTTCTGCTTGAGGCGTCCACAGCAGTTCAAAAATCATCAGGTAGTCAGGACTGAGGCTAGAAATTTTTGCCAACACCTCTTTCAGCGCTTCAGTGGTTCGCACCTCTTGAAATAGCGGTTTATCGTCCGCCGTTCCAACCAGTAGTGTCACCACAATGTAGGACGCTGGCTCTTGGTCTGGCTCTAGCGTGTAGTCTTTGTGAGTGACCTTACCACCAACGTTGGTTAGCGTTTCTTCGGTGTATTTAGTCCGCTCGATGATCGACCATTTCTCAAACAAGCTCTCGCCTTCGTTCAGCGATTTTACCGTTTCGGAAGCCGTCTGCACATGCGACCAATTTTCCGGCATTCGCAACAACGCTAAAGCGGCTTCTTGAACATGCTGCTGCCGTCCTTCTGGGGTGTCTAGATCTGCCGTTTCAACAATTTGGGCAAGCTGGGACTGAATTGCTTTGCCTTGAGCCAGCAAAGCCACCTGAATTTTACTGACTGTTACGATGTCATTCGTTAGCTCAGTGCTACCTGCCGATCGCTTGCCTCTGTTGGCCCAGATCAGATACCAAACCACTAGCCCAACGCCGCCTACCGCTAGCAGCGCCATTAAACCGAACAACCCGCCGCCTACCGAGGTTCCATAGCCATAGCCGCCGCCATAACCATAACCGCCATAACCACCGCCATAGCCATAACCGCCTCCAGACCCACGAGAATTTTCTGGCGATCGCTGGCTCCCATTATTGGAGGGCGTTGAGCGATTAAACGATCCACCCCGGCTGCGTCCTCCACTGCTTTTGGCAAGGGCGGCTTGCTCAACGCGCCACGCTTGGGATTTAAGAGAACTGGGCACTGGCATGCTGAACGAGTTGAGCAGGCAATAGCTCGCGATCGTCGCACTCAGCAGCTGAGAGAAGGGCTTTAACATAACTTAAAAATCGTCCGTAAGCTTGAAGTCGGCCATGAACAGACTTGTAACTACACTTCCCCATTCTACGTTTCGCATTCCCATTTCTGCGATTTCTCTAAAGCTGAGTCTTTCAATTTCTCTTGATCCAACCACTGTTGGTACAGATCAGGACGGCGATCGCGGGTGCGCTCTTGCTGCTGCTGCCTGCGCCAGCGATCAATTTCGGCATGATTGCCCGATCGCAAAACGGGCGGCACTTCCAACTCTCGAAACACAGGCGGGCGAGTGTATTGCGGATAGTCGAGCAAGCCTGCTTCAAAGCTTTCTGCTTTGAGCGATTCTTCTTTACCCACCGTTCCGGGCAACAGTCGAATCGTCCCATTTAATAAGGCTAAAGCCGGAATTTCACCGCAGGTTAAAACAAAATCGCCCAACGATACTTCGCGCGTAACAAGCTGCATGACTCGTTCATCAACGCCCTCATAATGTCCGCAAATAATGATAATTTGATCAAAGTTTAAAGATAAATTTTTCAACAGTGGTTGATCCATCGCTTGACCTTGAGGCGTCACAAAAATCACATCTCGACGGGGCAAAACAGGCAAAGATTCAACTGCCGCAAAGATCGGTTCAGGCTTCATCAGCATTCCGACACCGCCGCCATACGGCTCATCATCTACCCGACGATGTTTGTCGATCGCAAAGTCTCGTGGATTGGTGAGATAAACCTCTGCAATCCCTTTCGCTAATGCTTTTCCAAGCAACCCAGAACTGAGCGGAGACCCAAAGAAATCAGGAAACAGAGTGACAATATCAAAACGCATAAAAAAAGTTATTTGTGAATCGTGGAGCTGAACCCAAGTAAAGCCGCTAGTTCGGCCCTTTGTTAGTTCAGCCCTTTAAGTAGAAACCCATGAGTAAAAATCGATCAGCGCCAATGGCTTAGAAAGGCTGATTGGTTCGTCAGCAAATGAATGAGTCAGGACGGATTGTGAGCTTATTGCTCAATTTCGTATCTAACCTATCTTCATCATCTCAACTTGACCTTCTAAAATTAAAACTTACAAAATTGAGCGGTGCTGATCTAACCAGCTTGTCCCCTAACGGCTTAAATTCCCCAAACCCTTACCCCATAGTCTTTCTCATGCTACATTTAGCCTTGCAATCTCTCGAATCAACGATGCCTCAACGCACTCAAACTGCCATTATGGTTATTGGGGGAGCAGAAGATAAAGTCCACGGCTGCGAAATCCTCCATAGCTTTTTTGGGCGCTCTGGTGGCGAAGATGCTCGCATTGCCATCTTACCGTGTGCCTCCCGCGAACCCACCTTAATTGGTGAACGCTATCGCAGCATTTTCCAAACCATGGGCGCAAAAGCGATCGAGGTTCTCAACATCTGCGATCGCAACCAGTGCAGTGATCCGATTTTGCAGGAGTATGTCTCGGACTGCACGGGTGTGTTTATGACGGGCGGTGATCAGATTCGGCTGTGCGGGATCTTGGCGGATACGCCGATGATGACGATTTTGCGATCGCGCGCTCAAGCGGGGGAAGTGACCTTAGCGGGAACCAGTGCTGGGGCGGCGGTAATGGGACATCACATGATCGCAGGCGGCGGGAGCGGGGAAACGCCAAATCATTCCATGGTGGATATGACTTTGGGGCTGGGCATTATTCCAGAAGTCATTGTGGATCAGCATTTTCATAATCGGAATCGGATGGCGCGGCTGATGAGCGCGATCGCTGGACACCACGATCGCTTGGGCGTTGGCATTGATGAAGATACCTGCGCTGTGTTTGAAGGCGATGGCAGATTACAAGTGATGGGAAAAGGAGCCGTTACCATTGTTGATCCAGGCGAGATGACGTATACCAATCAAGCTGACGTAAACCGAACTGATCCGTTGTGCATTAGCAATTTGCGTGTCCATATCCTGAACGCAGGTTGCTGCTTTGACTTAGGCAAGCGCAAAATGATCCTTCCAACTCACTGAAGCGCTGATCACTAGGGCACAATCAGCTTTGATCAAACCAGCATTTCTGATCAAACCACAGTGATTCCTGAATCAAACCATAGTCATTCTTAACGCCTAATTGTTTAGGTCAAGGCTGACTAACATGTTGCTTCGTTGCCTCTCGGACAATTGTTCAAGGTGTTCAAAGGCAATTTCCTGAGATAGTGCATTGATGACCAACCGGTTCTCAAGCCTCTAGTAAGCTAGACTGACGTTAATTGCAGAGACGCTTTATCGCACAAACTGTTTATCCTGGACAGTTTCATGAGGTTCTTACCGCTCACACTGGATAACTGACCCGATTGGCAAAGGCGATTGCGTGCCACGACTCAACAGCAACGCTTTGCGATTCCAAGGGAAGCTCGCTCCGCGATCGCGAATTGATTTCCGCTTCTATCTGCCAGTCCGTAACCCCTCTACGTCGTTCATATGAAGATTCTGAAGATTCTGACATTACGTGGCCCCAATTACTGGAGCATCCGCCGTCCCAAACTGATTGTGATGCGCCTCGATTTAGAGACGCTGGCAGAAATACCATCTAACGAAATTCCAGGCTTCTATGAGGGATTAGTCCGCACGTTGCCGTCTCTCGTCGAACATTTCTGCTCTCCTGGGTGTCGCGGGGGCTTTTTAAGTCGCATGCAAAACGGAACCATGATGGGGCATATTGTCGAGCATGTCGCTTTAGAACTGCAAGAACTGGCGGGCATGGAAGTTGGGTTTGGACGGACTCGCGAAACGGCAGAACCTGGCACCTATCAGGTGGTGATCGAGTACCAGAATGAGCAAGCGGGGCGGTACGCAGCGCGGGCGGCAGTGCGAATTTGCCAGAGCATCATTGAGCAAGGATCTTACCCAGAGTCAGAATTGGAGCAGGATTTAAAGGATCTGCGAGATCTTGCGGCAGAGGCAGCTTTGGGTCCGAGTACTGAAGCGCTGATCAAAGAAGCAGAGGCAAGAGACATTCCCTGGATGGAGGTCAGCGCTCGTGCCATGATCCAACTCGGCTATGGCGCACACCAAAAGCGCATCCAGGCAACTCTGAGTGGTCATACCAGCATTTTAGGCGTCGAACTGGCTTCAGATAAAGAAGGGACAAAGCAAGTGCTGCGGGCGGCAGGGGTTCCGGTTCCTAGGGGAACGGTGGTGAGCTATTTGGATGAACTCGAAGACGCGATCGCAGATGTTGGGGGCTATCCAATCGTCATCAAACCACTCAACGGCAATCACGGACGCGGCATCACAATCAACATCACCAGTTGGAAACAAGCGGAAGCAGGGTACGATGTGGCAAAAGCGGTGTCTAAGTCAGTGATTGTCGAGCGGTTCTATGAGGGGCGCGATCACCGGGTTCTGGTGGTGAATGGCAAAGTGGTTGCCGTGGCAGAACGGGTTCCGGCGCATGTAGTCGGGAACGGGCATTCTACAATTTCAGAGTTGATCGAGGAAACCAACCGCGATCCGCGTCGAGGGACAGGACACGACAATGTGCTGACCAAAATTGAGGTCGATCGCACCTCGTGGGAGTTGCTCGATCAAAAAGGCTACACGCTCGACACCGTATTAGAGCCGGGAGAAGTATTTTATCTGCGATCAACGGCCAATTTGAGTACAGGAGGAATCGCCATCGATCGCACCGATGATATTCACCCTGAAAATGCCTGGTTAGCTCAACGGGTCGTTAAAATCATCGGATTAGACATTGCGGGAATTGATATTGTCACCTCCGATATTTCCCGGCCCTTGCGCGATGTCGATGCGGTGATTGTTGAAGTCAATGCCGCGCCTGGGTTCCGGATGCACGTTTGTCCCAGTGAAGGCATTCCTCGCAACGTTGCAGAACCCGTCATCGACATGCTGTTCCCTCCTGGAACACCTAGTCGTGTGCCAATCATTGCGATTACGGGAACGAACGGTAAAACCACTACCACGCGCCTGATCGCCCACATTTTCAAGCAAACGAACCAGATCGTTGGATATACGACCACCGACGGAACGTATATTGGGGAGTACCTGGTTGAACCGGGAGACAACACCGGGCCTCAGAGCGCCCAACTGATTTTGCAAGATCCGACCGTCGAAGTTGCGGTCTTAGAAAGTGCAAGAGGCGGAATTCTGCGATCGGGCTTAGCCTTCAATCAGTGTGATGTGGGCGTTGTCCTCAACGTCGCTGCCGATCACTTGGGCTTGGGAGATATCAACAGCATTGAGGCAATGGCGAAAGTGAAGGGCGTGATTGCAGAAACCACAATGCCCAATGGATATGCGGTATTAAATGCTGACGATCCGTTAGTTTCAGCGATGGCAGAACGCACTTCTGCTCAAGTCACTTATTTCTCCATGAATCCTGAGAATGAGCTGATTCGCGCTCATTCTCAACGCGGTGGACTGGCGGCGGTCTATGAAAACGGGTATCTATCCATCCTCAAAGGCGACTGGACGCTCCGGATTGAGCAAGCGGTCAATGTCCCCTTAACCTTAGGTGGACGAGCGCCCTTTATGATTGCGAATGCATTAGCAGCAAGCTTAGCGGCCTTCGCTCAAGGCGTGCGGATCGAAGACATTCGAGCGGCGCTCGTGACGTTCCAGGCCTCCACCAAGCAGACTCCTGGACGAATGAATCTATTTGATTTAGGACGGTTCCATGCCTTGGTTGATTATGCTCACAATGTCCACAGCTATGAGGCACTCGGTGGATTTGTGCGAAATTGGACGACGGGTGAACGCATTGGGGTAATTGGCAGTCCGGGTGATCGCCGCAACGAGGATCTAGTGATGCTGGGACGGCTTTCGGCAGGCATCTTCGATCGCATCATCATCAAAGAAGACGACGACACGCGGGGGCGCGATCGCGGCGATGCGGCAAACTGGATTCAGCTCGGTATCACTCAAGCCAACGCCAACGCTCAGCACGATGTCATCTTAGATGAGACGACTGCCGTTCATACTGCGTTAGATAGTGCGTCCCCTGGAAGTCTCGTCGTGATTCTACCTGAAAGCGTCAATCGCGCGATTCAATTGATTGAGGAGCGCAATCCAGTTCAGGTGATCGCGTCTGTTGAATCAAGCGGAGCAGAGAGGAGAGCGATCGTTGCCTCAGAGGCGATTCAGTCTAAAGAGGCTGTCTCAACTCATTCAGGTGTCTAATTGGAGAATTACGCAGATGGAGCCGATGATCGAGGGCATTCACAGATCAATCATTGGCTCCGCCTATTGTTGGCTGCTATTTCCCTATTCGTCAGAGGCATGATCGTCCTCGTCACCCCCTGACTTCGTGATTCCCTCCTTAAAACTCCGCAACGTCTTCCCAAACGCGCCACCTAACTCTGGAATCTTCTTTGGACCAAAAATCAGAATTGCAACGACACCGACAATGACCACTTCAGTCCAGCCCAGGTTAAACATAGTCGTCTCCAGTTAGTGTCGTCTCCAGTTAGTCGTCTCCATTCTAAGGGGCGAAGGG
Organism: Myxacorys sp.; assembly: GCF_059501405.1. Taxonomy (NCBI): domain Bacteria; kingdom Bacillati; phylum Cyanobacteriota; class Cyanophyceae; order Leptolyngbyales; family Leptolyngbyaceae; genus Myxacorys; species Myxacorys sp. Next base: position 103,212 of record NZ_JCACCM010000116.1, on the reverse strand, counting down.
ACGGGAACACACTATCCTCGCTCAATCGGCATGTTTAGCCACTGGCTCAACTCGTTTGCGACCCATTCCAGTTCGGCTTCACTTGTAATTCCAAGTCCTTCCTTGGTTGCCGTCAGTCGAAACTCTTTCCAGTTGGTACGAATTTCAAGCACGGCAGGCTTTTGGACGCGATCGCCATCCGAATCTTTGACCGAATGCCTGGGAATGTAGACGAGCTTATAGATACTTTGACGTGGATCTGGACGCGGACGCGAGTACTCAAATCCAAACATTTCCCAGGTTTGTGAAATCTTTTCAGCATCAATTTTTAGGCGCATCGAGCCAAACATCGGAAACAAAACGCCAAACGCCATCGTGATGCCAACGCTCCAGAACGGAAGGGAAAACAGCAGAAATGGAATATTCAATGGAAATGGAATCTGGAGGGCAAACAGCGACCAAAAGAAAATAAAGGAATTCCACGCGATCGCAAAGGGAGCCATGAAGAATCCTGCAACATGAAGCCCGCTCGGCGGAATCAGAACTTCAAAGGCTCGGCTGGTTTGAGTGAGACGAATCTTGCTGCCTACGGGCTGTCGAACCGCAATTTGTTGAACCGTAACTGATGAAACTTGCGGAGCTTGGAGCGCATTGAGTGCTTCTTGGGCGGTGCGAAATCGCTTCTTTAGGCTTGGTTCTGTCATCTGTCTCAGCCACTTCACCAGTGCTGGACGGAGGCTCACCAACGATTCAAACTCAATGCGCAAGTCATCTTGCGGCAGGTCAGCCGGGTGTTGCCCCGTTGCAAGGTAGATGAGCGTTGTCCCCAAACCATACAGGTCAGACGCCGGAGCAACCCGTCCGCCAAACTGCTCGGGTGGCATGTAACCATAGGTTCCAACGATCGTCCTTGTGCCGCCTTCTTTAGCAACGCAGTTTTGCACAGACCCAAAATCAACCAGATAAACCTGACCGGGACTATTCCCAGAACGGTTTCCCAGCAAAATGTTACTCGGTTTGATATCGCGATGAATGACAGACGGTTGACGCTGGTGTAAATAGGTCAGGATCTCCAATAAGTCTTGAGCAAGCTGCTGAACATCTGTTTTGCTAAAGGTGCGTCCGGCTTTTAGGTGTTGTTCTAGCGACAGAGCATCAATATAGGTTTGAACGAGGGCAAACCCTTTACGAGCGGGTTCATCCACCTCGAAATAATCTAGATAGCTTGGAATCGCCGCATGAGACAGTCCTTGTAGCGTTGCGGCTTCACGCTCAAATAGTTTGAGGTCATCCCACTCAAAATCACTGCCAAACAGGAGCAGTTTGATCACCACAAGAGTGTCGGTCTGAGTATCTCGGGCGAGAAACGTCTGTCGGCCTGCTTTCTTGCCCAGTTGCCGTTCAAGCTGATACCGATTTGCTAGGAGATACATAAGCGTTGTCTGAAATGCATTCTCGATCGCTGCCTCTATCCTATGCCCTTCTCACTTGAGCCGCATCCAAAGCTTGCAGCGCTTGCATTGCAGATTTCAAGCGGTTCTCTAGATCAATTTCTGTCATCCACATGAGCCAATCTGCAAATTCTGGAGTGAGGTTAGACCACGGTTCACAATTGAGTTGTTCAAAATCGATGCGGTGGTCTTTGTGCGGTAATTGAAAGGGGCGTTTGCCCGTGACGATCGCAATGATGGTCAGCCCCAAACTATACAAATCGGATGCCGTTAATGCCTGTCCACTTGACTGTTCTGGGGGTGAGTAATCGTGCGGGCTGAGGAGTGTAAAGGCAATTCCGTTGTGCTGATTAAACAGCGTTCTGACCGAGCCAAAATCGACTAAATGGACTTTTTTATTAGCAAGGATAATGCTGCTGGGCTTGATATCCCGATGCACGATCGCGGGACGGCGGCTCTGCAAATAAATCAGAATGTATAAGATTGACTTTGCAATTTGCTTGGCTTCTGCCTCAGTAAAGTTGCGTTTGGCGGTAAAGCAGTCTTCGAGCGATCGACCATTTACATAGCTCTGCACCAATGCCAGCGATCGCCCACTCGAAGAAGCCTGCTGAAAATAGTCTAAGTAGGTTGGAATGCAAGGATGAGACAGGGACTTGAGAATTTCTGCCTCCTGCTCAAACAGGTTCAAATCGTCCTGTCGCACCTTCTCATCGACGGATAGAAGCTTAATGACCACCTGTTGATTGGACTGAAGATCTTTAGCAAGCAGGGTCGATCGACTCGCTTGTTGACCCAGTTCTCGTTCAATGATGTAGCGATCGCTTAATACTTGACCCACAATTGTTTGTCCCAGTCTACTCTTTACAGTCGCCATAACCTCTGTCACAACCTTCAAACTGATATCCTGAAACAAACCTTGTTTATCCCTTTCCTATGTCTTCCCTCTCAGCCTCGTCTATTCGTGAACAGCAGCATCCCTTAATCCGAAATTTAGCGAACGCGATCGAATCCACATGGCAGCGTTATCTAGATCTGTCTCCGTACCGATTACCAGAGGATTTGGGCTATGTCGAAGGACGGATGGAAGGCGAAAAGTTGACCATTGAGAACGCGTGCTATGAAGCTCCTCAGTTTCGCAAGCTGCATTTGGAGCTTGCGAAAGTGGGGACAATGTTGGATATTCTGCATTGCGTTATGTTTCCCCGTCCGGAGTATGCGTTACCGATGTTTGGGACAGATTTGGTCGGGGGTCGCGGACAGGCGATTAGTATGGCGATCGTGGATCTGTCGCCTACAAATGAGGCGCGATCGCTGTCTGTGGAATATCAAGCCAGTCTAAGTGCATTGCCAACGGTGGAGTTTTCTCAACAGCGCCCGGTTCCAGAATGGGGCGATATTTTCTCGAATTTCTGTCTGCTGGTGCGTCCGACGAATCCAGAGGAGGAAACGGCGTTTTTGTCACGGGTGACTCAGTATTTGGAGGTGCATTGTCAACGGGCGATTGCGACGGCTCCGACGCCGGAACGCCGGGATGAGATTTTGGCGGGGCAGCGCTATTACTGCGCTCAACAGCAGTTGAATGACAAGACGCGGCGGGTGCTGGAGAAGGCGTTTGGTGAGGAGTGGGCAGAGCGCTATCTCACGACGGTTCTGTTTGATGTGGTGGAGTAAGTTGGCTGAGATGAAAGGTTGGTGAAGGAACGAGCGGGGTTCGTCGTTGAAGCTCAAACATTCAACGACGAACCTTAGACTTTCACGCTTGAGCCTCTGAACATCAACGATGAAGCTTAAACATTCAACGATGAACCTCAAACATTCGCGCTTGATGTTCAGACCTTCACGCTTGATGTTCAGACTTTCAACGGTGAAGCTTAGACTTTCGCGCTTGAACCTCTGAACATCAGCGATGAAGCTTAAACATTCACGCTTGATGCTCAGACCTTCAACGACGAATGTTTAACATTGAAGAGCAAAAGTTAGGGGTTGGTGGCGAAACTTCAGAAAATGACCGCTCTCCAGAGTGGGTGGAGCGATCATGCCTAAAGCTCAAGTTATCGTTTAGTGGCTTTGACTAGCACTGCTGTTGCAATCAGCGTTGTTTGAATGAGGCTGGCGATCGCAATGATGATCGTTGCGGTTGAGTCGCCTTGCATCGGTTGCGGTTGTGTGGTTGCAACAGGGATTTCAGTACGGGTCTGAGTGGTTGCGTTAGACATTAGGATGTATCTCCATTTACTACATCCTCAATTTCTCAAGCTCATGTGTGAAAGCTGGCTCACCTAACTGCTTACTTCGTGCATGATTTGCATGAATTGCGTGAAATCGGTTAAAAGACTAACAAAGCTTTTTACGGTTATGGTCATGGCAGGTCGATCGCTACAAGCTTCCGCAGAAGGAATCAAAAAAGCTCGCAAAGCTTACAACAGTCAGGGTTGGACACAAGAAGGCTTAGCCCAAGCAATTGATCTAAAGACTCGTCAACCGATTGGTAACTTCTTTGCGGGAAAGCCCATTAATCGCAATAACTTTATTGAGATTTGCACTGCGCTGGATTTGAACTGGGAAGAAATTACACAGCGAGAAGTAGAGGACAACATTGCCGAAGATGTAACATCAGACGCGATCGCTGATACAGTTCAAGCCATCCGTGAACAAACCACACCTTTAGTTAAAGAGCGCTGCGGTACGATGCGAGTGCTAGACATGACGCAACCGATCAAGCTAACCGGAGAGCAAGGCATCTATACCAATGTCAATATCTTGGAAAAGATTACAGCTCGCGATCGCAGAGAACTTGCTCAACTGTTGCAGAATGCAGACTTAGAAGAGTTCGATCGATTTGGATTGAGTCGAGTTAGAGAAGAGCGAATTGCCGGAATTGAAGCGGTCAAACGGCACAATAAATTAATGGTGTTGGGGAAGCCAGGGGCAGGGAAGACAACGTTTCTCAAGTATTTGGGGATGCAGTGTATTGAAGGGCATTTTTTAGGCGATCGTGTTCCCCTCTTCATCACACTCAAGGATTTCGCGGAAACGAAAAACCAACCGGATTTTTTAGATTACATTCGAGAAAAGATTACGAACAACGCAACCAAAAGCCAAATTCAAGACGTGATCCAGCAGGGTAGAGCGTTTGTCCTGTTAGATGGACTGGATGAAGTCCGAGAAGAAGATACAGGGCGAGTGTTGCGAGAAATTCGAGACTTTTCAAATCAATATGCAAACAACCATTTTGTGATCACGTGCCGCGTTGTCGCCAAGGAATATGTCTTTGAACGCTTTACCGAAGTGGAAGTGGCAGATTTCGATAATGAACAGATTTCAACCTTTATTAACAATTGGTTTCGATGCAAAGATCTAAAGAAAGGAGAAGAGTTTGCAGAGCGGCTCATTGAAAAATTAGACAAAAATAAACCGATTAAAGAACTGGCAAGTAACCCGCTATTGCTGACATTGCTGTGTTTAGAGTGTGAGGAGTCGCTAGAGTTTCCGAGAAATCGGGCAGAACTCTATGAGCGCGGCTTGCGAGTTTTATTAAGTAAGTGGGATGCAAGCCGCGAAATTCAGCGCGATCAGTTCTATGAAAAGCTATCGATTAATCGTAAAGAGGATCTTCTGAGCCAGCTTGCCCTCAAAACTTTTGAGCAGAAAGATTATTTTTTCAAACAGAGAGCTGTTGAACAACACATTGCTAATTACATTATCAACTTGCCTGATGCCAGAACTGATCCAAAAACCTTACAGCTCGACAGTGAAGCGGCTTTGAAATCGATTGCGGCACAGCATGGGCTATTAGTCGAACGGGCAAGAGGAATCTATTCGTTCTCACATTTAACGTTTCAAGAGTACTTCACAGCAAAGCAGATTGTTAACGAAGCTGATTATGCAAGGTTAGTCGAACACCTGACAGAGAAGCGATGGCGTGAAGTCTTTCTATTAACCGCAAATATCACGCCGAAATCTGATCATTTGTTGCTGTTAATGAAGGCTAAGACGGATCAGATGAAACAGATTTTGGCAGGAGATGAGAAGCTTCAGCAACTCATGGTTTGGGTGCAGGAAAAGTCGCAGTCGGTTGAGGCTACTTACAAATCAGCGGAAATTCGAGTGTTCTATCTTGCCCTCGCTTTCAACTTCATCCTCGGCCCCATTCTCATCTTTAAGGGACATCAAATCGTTGTCAATGACGATCTCGATACCGTTGCCTTTTCTGTCAATTCCGACCTCTTTCTTGATTTCGTTCTTGCCCTCACTCTCGACTTCGATATCGATGATACTCCCATCCTCAATGCCCTCAATCCAGATCTTACTCGTGATCCTGGACTTAAACGCAAGCTACAAAGATTGAAAGATCAACTATTAGAGAAATCTCAGAATAGAAGAACCTTCGAGCAATAGTGGACAGCGAATGGTCAAGCTTGGACTGAACAACTCAGGAAAGCTACGATCGAGCATCGCAACATTGGGCACGACTGGCAATTTAGCAAAGAACAAAAAGGCCTTTTGCAACAGTATTACGATGCCAATAAGCTGCTAGTTGATTGTCTAAACAGCGATTGTTATGTCAGTCGCAACGTGCGGCAGGAAATTGAAGAGACGTTGTTGTTGCCCATATTAGAGATTGAAAAACGTACACAGGATCAACGGTAGAGATCGTGGGATTTGGTCTAAATTGAACGATGCGATCGTCGATTGATGCGGTGCGATCGCATCATTTTTTGCGGGCATTTTAGGGTCATTGGTAATTTGCCAACGGGAAACAACCATGACCCTATACAAAAACAAATACCGGATTGAATCAGCCCGCAAACCTGGATGGGATTACGCCGGAAATGGCGCATATTTCATCACCATTTGCACCCAGAATCGGCAGCATTTTTTTGGCAATATTCAGAATGGAATCATGAATTTGTCGATCGCGGGTGAAATTGCCCAAAAATTGTGGTGGAAAATTCCCGATCGGTTTCCCCACGTTCAATTAAACGCATTCATCGTCATGCCTAACCATATCCATGGGATTTTGATCATCGATCGGTTACCCGACAACGGTAGAGACGCGATTAATCGCGTCTCTACGACGACAACGACAAACCACAATACCCATCATTCCGGCGGCGTAACCGCCAACCACAACCCAATGTTGTCCGACGATTCCATATCAAAAATCATTCGTTGGTACAAAGGACGGTGCAAATTTGAAATCTGTAAAACCCTACCTGAATTCGCATGGCAACCCCGATTTCACGACCACATCATTCGAGACCCCGCCGCCTTCGATCGCATCCGCCAATACATTCAAACCAATCCCAAACGCTGGAAAACCGATAAACTCAATCGTTGATTGCCACCATCAACAAGCACACTTCCGCAACCCAATCGAAGTTGCTTTGCAGTAATCGCGCGATCGCTGTAAATCCACTACACACCACAGGGCACTCTGAAAAAACGCATTCTACGTTTTGCCCATCCCTATGTCGCAACTCACTTCTTCCTGGCACTTCGATTTGCAAGAGAGCTATGTTCCCGTATCTCACAACGGCTCCACCGTAGGCTTTTGCAAACCCAACTATGCCAAACACATCGTCAACCAACTCTCTGAACTAGAGCGGGTGCAAAAAGCACTGCATCAAGCCTGCTACGACCTCATTGCTCGCACAGGCGGCAATTCCGATGTGAGCGAAATGGTACAGCGCTATCTCAACAACGCCGAGCGTCCCCTAGCCGGAACCGCAATGATTGCCTCTCTGTTAAAACAGCGCCAGCAAAATCTCGACCTCAACAATGATGAATTTGCCAAGTTCTGTGATTCCTATCGCCTCTCCATTCCAGAACTCCGCGCCATCTACGCTGGAGAAGAGATCGAGAGCTATCAACTTTCTCCCTTGTCGCGCATTCTCGGAACCACGATCGACGACTTGATCGCGGCATGGAAAGGAGAATAGCGAATCTATAAGCGCGACTCCTTAGGAACGCCCTCTGTTCGTCCAACGACTTCTCTAATTCGGTAAATCGGGCGTCCTTGGGACTCGTGATACGTCCGCATCGAAATCTCGGCCACCAATCCAAAACTAAATAGATTGAGTCCAGCGAGGAACAAAACAACCGCCAAAATCAACAACGGACGCTGACCGATGCTTTCCCCAAACCCAAGTTTGAGGATTGCGAGATAGAGCGCGATCGCACTTCCGGTCAACAGCGACACCACCCCAAACAAGCCAAACACATGCATCGGGCGAGTCAGGAACTTCCGCATAAACGACACAGTGAGCAAATCCATCACCACCCGGAAGGTGCGATCGAGTCCATATTTGCTCTGACCAAAGCGACGAGAATGATGCTTCACGGGCACTTCAGTAATTCTTGCACCCTCAATAAACGCCAGAGCAGGCAAAAAGCGATGCAACTCGCCGTACAGATTCATATCCGCCACCAGTTCAGAGCGATACGCTTTGAGCGAACAGCCGTAATCGTGTAGCTGCACTCCGGTCACTTGCCCGATCAGCCAATTTGCAATTTTTGAAGGGATTACCCTCGTAACAGCCGCATCCTGTCGATTCTTCCGCCAACCGCTTACCAAGTCGTAGCCATCTTCTAATCTTTCTAGCAGCATCGGAATATCGCTCGGATCGTTCTGCAAATCTCCGTCTAGCGTCACGATCACCTTTCCTCTCGCCTGACTAAATCCGGCTGCCATCGCTGGCGTTTGTCCATAATTACGGCGTAAAATCACCGCTTTTAGATCGGTGCGCGCGATCGCTTCTCGCTTCAACAACGCATCTGAGCCATCCTTTGACCCATCATCGACACAGATGATTTCGTAGCTCAAGTTGTGTGCAGAGAGGCTAGTCGCGATCGCGTCGAGCAAACTCGGAATGCTCTCTACCTCGTTGTAGATCGGCACAACCACAGAGAGATCGAGTTGGAGAGTAGAGGACGGCACACCGCTTTGAAGAAGAGAAGGATTCATGTAGATGATGGGCTTGCGATCGCAAAGGTGAGATAAAGAATCACAGTTCAGATTACTCTATCAGTAACCTGAATTGGTTACTTGCTTTGAATTGCCCTGCGAAACTCTTGAGCGGCAGCAAGTCTAGAGGTTTGAGCAATTAAGACACATCGGGCGAGCAACTCAAAGTCAAGGTCTGCTAGTTCAGGAACTTCGCTGCCATCGATTCGCTCGTAAGCATCCCGACGTAAGCGGTACACGCTGAATAGCCCATCTTCCCAGAACCAAACTTCAGGAACCTCTAATAATCTATAGCGCTCCAGCTTACTGACTCCTCCACTGGTAAACACAACCTCAATCGAAAAATCAGGAATAGGTTTCAAACTTCCAATACAGTAAGACTCATCTGCTTGCGCTGACGCGATACCTTCTTTTTCCTGAGTGACTGCGCCAGTGGGGGCAAATTCAATCTCTTTTTCAAGAAAGAAGATTTCGATCAGCATCCCAATAATGCCTTTAAAAAATTCGTGTTCTGATCCAGGCGTGAGAATCTCAATTGTGCCGCTATAGAAGAATAAGCGAACTCCTGGAGAACCTTCAAAGCCTTTTTGAATCAGCTTAAACTGTTCCCACGATCGATCGTGATGAATCGTATGCTGGTCGCCCGTTTGACCAATTAACTGTGTCATAACGTTAGCCTCGCTTCCAGTGGTGTCCTTGCCTATCCCAATTTATCATTTGCTTCAGAACCATTAGGCTGATAGCTTTCTACAACTCGCCCCGCACCGCGCCACTGAAGATAGTAGTTGCGACTGACATCATCGCACTCAAGCGACAGCTCACTAATGCCAATTCCATTCAGTCCAATGTCTTTCCCAGAACTGTGAATGTATCGGTTATCGCCTAAATACAATCCCACGTGCTTTGCTTTTTCAGGCGATCCAAAAAAGACTAAATCTCCCGCTATTAAATCATCCTGTTCAATCGGTTTGACGAAGGCTTCTTGTTGATACGCATCTCGCGGTAGGCGAATGCCAACAGACGCAAACGCCGCTTGCATTAGTCCAGAGCAATCGTAATTGGGAGCAACCGTTCCGCCCCAGAGATACTGATTTGGCACAGACATAGCCGCGTGGGTAAACGCGATCGCGCCCTCAATGCGATCGCGAATCTCACGCTCGGTTAAAACTGGAGCAACATAAGCCTCACTCACTTCCTCTAAATGCTGTAAATCCTTTGGATCAAGCCATCCTGCATAGTCGTCCTCGCAAAGCCGAACGTGAATCAAAGAGGTGGAGGTTAGAATTTTAAGGTATCTGCCAACGGCAGCTTGAGTTGCAAGTTCGCTCAGTTGCGGGGAGTTGTAGAGATTTAAGTTGGCTTTGGTGAGATACTGCATTGAGATGACTGAAATTGAGATGACTGAAACAGGATACAGGGTATAGGTTACATGGTTTTTTCCCATACCCTACCCTCGATACCCCATTCCCGCCATGACTTTCTTCCACAAAGACACTCAACTCGAATCCTTAGGCGATCGCATCCTCGACTCGACGTTTGCCGAATTTTCGGGACTCGCACGCAACCAACTGGCAATGACATGGATTGTCTACGATCCCCCTGTGTTTGTGAATACGGGAGGCGCGATTGCTCCAGAAGATTTTTGGCAGCGGCCCGTACGCGGCTATGCTTACCGGGGCGTAGAAAACGTTTATCCGGCGAGTGTCGTGAAGTTGTTTTATCTGTTGGCTGCGCACGAATGGCTGGAGCGCGGCATGATTCCTGCCTCGGCAGAACTCGATCGGGCACTCCGAGACATGATTGTAGACTCTAGCAACGATGCCACAGGTTACGTCGTTGATGTGCTAACCGGAACCACCGGAGGACCTGAAATCCCAGATGCGCCGTTTGAAACCTGGAAATCGCAGCGCAATATTGTGAATCGATATTTTCAGTCATTGGGCTGGGACGAACTGGCAACGGTAAACATTAACCAGAAAACGTGGTGTGATGGACCCTACGGGCGAGAACGAGCGTTCTACGGCGAGAATTTTGAGAATCGCAACATGCTGACCACCAATGCAGCAGCGCGATTATTGCACAGCATTGTAGGCGGAGTCGCTGTGACTCCAGAGCGATCGCGTCAAATGATGACCTTGATTCAGCGATCGCTTAACCCTGCCGACCTCGACGCCGACCCTGAAAATCAAGTGACTGGATTTATCGGTGCAGGCGTGCCGCCACAGGCTGGAGTGTGGTCAAAAGCCGGACTCACAAGCCAAGTTCGGCACGACGCAGTTTATGTCGAGTTTCCCGATGTGCGACCTTATCTACTTATCATTTTTATGGAAGGAAAACCGCACAGCACCAATGAAGCAATCCTTCCTTTTGTGTCATTACAAGTTTTAGAAGCAATGAAAACGCTGTGACAGTTTTGACTATGAATTTTCTAAAAAGGTGAAATACTATTTCTTAAGCAACGCTTTATACAGTTTTAAACCTAGTTTTTCGACACAATATCGATGTGTCCTAGAGTCAAATCACCATAACTCCTCCGCTCCTATGGGGCGGATTTTTGTGAGTATTGCTAGCGTGGGCATGGCGACGTCACTCTAGCTTCGGTAGGAGAATGTTCTTCTTTAAATGAGTAATCAAACTTGAGAAATATTAGGCAATAAAAAAGGAGCAAACTGAAGTTTGCTCCATCTAAATAATGGTTATCAACAGAGTTTTTAGTTGGCAACTTCTGCAAGCTCAATTACCCGTCCCGCATAGTCTTTAACTAGAAAATTAAGTGGTTTCTCGCGGCGAATTTTATGCTTCAAGCCGCGCGTTTGAACTCTTAGCAGAATTTGATCGAGACAATCGCGATCGAAGCAAACATGGCGATCGCGCTCTTTTTCACCCAAACTCGCGCCCGAAATCACGTGAAGTTGAGTATTTTTCTTGAGCTGATACCACAGTCCATCGTTACCATTTCCACGAGCCGTTGTGCTACCTATGCTGCTAGAAAGATACATTGGGTCAATTCCAGCCGTTCCTAGAGATTGCTCATAGTTGTAGTAATAGTGAAGCGGAATCTCAGCAACTGGCAGACTCAACATGCCTTCATAAAAGTCCCGTGCCCCTTCTACGTCTGACACCATAACTGTGTGAACTTTAGGCGCACTGGTCAGAAACATCCACATCGCAACGGCGTACGCACCAAGGAGCATAACCATGATGCCTTGCGTAGAAAATAAAGTGTCCATCATAAATTAAGTTACTGGCGCGAGAGGCTTACAAACGGATCTACAGCTTAGCTACTAGTATTGCGAAGCTACTTCATTCTAACAAGGGGGAAAAAGCAGATCCGTAAGATTTGGAGGGTAGAGCATTGAAGCAGGCAGAGTCTTCAAAAAGATAAGAAAGTTTATAAAGTGAGGAAACTGAAGCGGCTAAAAAACTTAAAAGCAAGGCTCAGATCCCTCTCATTCCTCACTTTCTCCCGCTGTATGTCTCTATTTCTTTATCTTGGTCAAGAAACTTGAGCCATTTGCCAAAAGTCACTGTTATATAGTAAGTGACATTTCCTAGTTCTTCTGAGATAAAGCTGTGCCCATTCCAACCTTTCCAGAAGCTGATCATCCGATCATTAAGTCCCTATTTCACTACAACGACCAAGAGCTTTTAACGCTATATCAGCGTTATCCTGACGCTGGGCAATACTTTGTAGCCTTGTTCTGCCGCTACAGCCCAATGGTGTATACATTGATTCAGCACGCGGCTAAATCACCTGTTCAAGCAGATTACTTGTTCGCACTGATTTGGCGGCATGTATTTCACGAATTAGTCGGCGTTGATCTCCGTGCCTTTAGTGATGGTGGAGGCACATTTCAGGGCTGGCTGTTGGCTGTGACGGCCTCTGGAATCAATGATGCGGAACTGCCTCCAGTTGAAGAAATTCATTACAACTTAAAAGCGGCATCTCCGCCGTTCTGGTGTTATCTTGATCGCGCCTTGGCTCAACTGCCTGCCGCGACCCGACTGATGGTACTGATGGCGCAGACATTTCACTGGAGCGAAACTCGGATTTCGGCTTACCTACAAGCCGAAGGAGAGGACGTTCCACCAGAAGAGGTAAAGAGACATTTGCAGGAAGGCTATCGCCTGTTGGAAAACAATCTACCGGATGACATTAGAGAGATTTACATGTGTGGGCACTCTAAGCAAGAACCCGTGCAGTTTGATCGACCATTCAATGGGTCGAATGCGCTGGAAGACAGCTTAAAAGAACTCGAATTTTTCTAATGGTGGAGGTTGACTATGGCAAGGATGGCTCGATTTGCAGTGGGACTGGTTTCCGCTTCTGTTTTAGCAGGTGCAATCGGGCTTCCGAGCCGGGCAGCCGATCTGACTCAACAACTGAATTCAGATTCCAAGGGAGCGCAAAGAACCCTCCAAAGTGAAGCCGATCGCGAGGTGCAACTCGGCACTCAACAGCAACAAATTGGCCAGGCGAACAGTGCGATCGCATCCTGGCAACGGGCGATCGCACTCTATCATCGGATTGGAGATGTAGAGGCTCAAGGGCGCGTCTATGACCTATTGGGCTATACCTATGCCAGGGTCGGACAGTTAGCCAACGCGGATGATGCCTTTCGGCGCAGACTGGCGATCGCGCGGGACAACCAAGATGTCCAAGGTCAAATCTACGCTCTGAACAACATTGGCACGATTTTGCTACAGCGTCGCAGCCTGCTCGAAGCCCAGAAGACGTTTGCGGAAGCGCTGAACGTTTCTCAGCAGATTCGGCACACCGTCGGACAAGGCATCTCGTTAAGCAATCTTGGCTTGGTGTCTTATCTGCAAGGTCAGTATCAACAGGCGATTGGGCAGCTAGAGCAAGCGAGAACATTTCGCGGGCAGTCCAAAGATCTGATCGGGGAAGCGAATACGCTGAGTAATTTAGGGGATGCTTACCAAGCAATCGCAGATTACCGCGCGGCTTACATTGCCCATCGTCAAGCCTTGTTCTTAGGGCAGCAAGGCTCAAATCGTCCCACTCAGTTTCGAGCATTAGATGGGATGATTGCCTCCTATCGAGGACTAGGGCAGGATTCTAATTTAACGGCTGCCCTCAACGAACGATTGGCACTCGCCAGCACAGACAATGATTCGATGCAGGTGCTAACGTCTCTCAAAGCGATCGCGCAATATCACCGTCAGAAAGGCGACATGCTGGGCGCAAAAAACTACTATGAGCAAGCGTTAGAGATTGCGCGATCGCTGAATGCAACAGAAGATCGAGAGTTCTTAATTACACAAATTGGAGCGCTGAATTCTCGAAAGTTTTTGCGTTAGAGGAACCGTTGCCGCCTATTGAGTTTGCATAAACCATTCAGTGACCCCATCTGCCAACGCGATCGCTAGCTTTTCTTGCTCCTTGCGATCGCGAATCCACTCAAACTCATCAGGATTGATCATAAATCCTAACTCCAGCAGCACCGATGGCGTTACGGTTGGACGGGTCAGCGCTAGATTGTTCCAGAACACGCCATAAGATGGACGGTTAAGGGTCTTGACCAAATAGTTGTGCAAGAATTCTGCCAAACTTTGCGATTGAGTTTGATACCAGAACGCCGAAACCCCTTTAGTTCTAATCGCATCGCCATCATCTGGGAGCGCATTGTAGTGAAGACTGAGCGCGATCGCGGGTTCTACTTTCGCGATCGTGGCTAAACGCGGCGGCAAATCTAAGTCAACATCGGCGGTGCGAGTCATGACGACCGTTGCTCCTCGTTTCACCAGTTCTTGACGTAATAACTGACTCGTCAACAGGGTTACATCTTTTTCTGGGTAGCCCGTTGGGCCTCTCGACCCTTGATCTTCGGGGCCGCCATGTCCAGGGTCAAGCACAATCTTGATGCCTTTGAGCGCAGACGTGCTGCGAACATTCGCTCGGCGCTGCGGCGGTGGATGCTTTAGCGACAGAATTAGCGTTGTTCCTTGGTAACGAAGTTTATATCCCCACTGTTGATTGGGTTTTAAGCGAATACGATAATCGACTTTATTTGGCTCTGCTTGTTGCCAGTCTAATCTAGTAATCACCGGCTCATTCGCTAATCGAATCGTATCAGTTTGCGCTGTTGTGTTGTAAAGCGTGAGATTAAAGACTTTATCTTCCTGCTGAACGGATACCGGAACCGCGGTTTGAAGCGGGAATAGAACTTCTGTCCAGGCTCCAACGACCCGCGACGTAATGCCCCGGATGAGCGACTTAACCGGAACCGAGCTAGGGACAGCTTTCGTCTCACTCGCTTTGATCCAGCCGCCATAGTCTAACCGTAGCCACTCTCCCTCTCGACCCGTTACAGTGGCGCGAGTTCCCTTGGGTAGCGGGGTAAGGCGCGAATAATCGGTGCTTGCTCCCGTTCGTGCTGTTCCTGGGTCTGCCGTCACCTCTACAATGTCTAGCTGTGTGGGCGCAAGAATGGTGATCTTTCCAGGAGCAGCTTGGGCAAAACTTGCTCCATTCAGATTGAGAAGATACTGCGGTTGACCCAACTCGCCTGCGGTCTGGGCCGTCGTACAGCCTGCATACTGCCCGGAATCTTTGGTCGTCGTCGGTTGGGTTAATCCAGTGAGAACGCCAGAGTTAGCCGGGAGATTTGCGATCGCCGTTTGACGCTGAAGCGGAATGATGCGATCGCGCAGTTTGACCGAAACTAACGCATTGGGAGGTGCGATCGCGCTAAAGCAAATCAGTTCTCCGGGCGCTCGAGTGATATCCACAGCAGGCGTTAGAGAATCTTGACCAAATGTTGCCCCTTGAGGTGCAGGCGGCTCTGTTGAAGTGCGCGTCACTTTTAGCTCAACGGCTTGCTCTCCGTAGCGCACAGTAAACGGGTTGTCTCCTAGCACGAGCGGAAAACTCGGCGCAAAATGCCCCGCTTGACTGCGAGAAATCACCTTACCATTGACCGAAACCTCGCCCTTGATCGGAGCCGTTCCAATCAGAAAGATTTGCTTCGCTGTCGTCTGATGATCCTTGGGTGGATAAACAATGTTGAGCGACTGATTTGCTCCCGCCGAAGTCACGATGATCACAGTCATTGCGATCGCCAACAACACAGAACCTAAAACTCTTTTCATGCCAAAACGCAACGAAGTAGAGATAAAGTAACACGAGAGTAAGACAGTTTTACAATAAAGCCGTTGAAGTAATAAAGCCGTTGAAGTAACGCTGTTGAAGCTGAACCATGGCGATGTACTTACCAGACCCAAAGGCAGCAGTGTCCTAACTCAGCCTTATGAGACTGAGTTCTATTTGCCCATTTTTTAGCAAATTAATAATCTGTGTTGTTCATCCTACGCTGGATTGTACCGTTTGATAGAGCGCGATTGTTCAGGGGGTGACAACGACCTTGAAGCGTTTGTGCAGAAAGAGATCTAGGCATTGAGCAGCAAAAAGAATCTGATTTTATTACTATGAAAGGATAGAAGCTGCCGCTTGGATTAAGCATTCTGTCATCCCTGGATTAGGGCAAATGTTCTATGAATGGCAAAAGCAATACCACTTTTTATCGGGAGCAGAACGGCTGTAACTGGGCTGTGGCAGTGATTACAGGCTCGTTGTCACCCCCTGAGGCGCGATTGGCTCTGCCAAGCACCAAAGGATCGCACTCCACCAAGTATCCTACTACTCACCCTCGCTAAAAACGCTTAGTTGGTTAGTATTGAATTGAACAAATAAATATCTAGGTGTAATTTTACAGATGATCTGGAATGACCGTATCTCTTACGCTAAGATCGCTGACTAAGCCGCCCTCAAAATTAAGTTGGTAATAGGTCGCCTTCACTTCTGGACCAAACACAATTTCATCCGAACTTTGCAATTCGTGAGATTTTAGTTTCCGTCCGCCAATTAGCAGGCCGTTGGCACTCGAACGTCCCTTCAGCGTGCCATCTACAATTCGATAAAAGTAACTTCCATCTTCTCTAGGAAGCTGAATGATGGTGGCATGACGACGAGAAACAAACTGTGAAAATAGGCAAATGTCGCATCTTGAATCCCGCCCAATTAGATACATGGATTCCGTTAGGGTAAACTCCCGCCGACCGCGATCGTCGTTTACCAAGAGCCGATGGATAAATTGAGGTTCTAAAGTCATACCGCCGCTCGCCGCTTGCCTATTGTATTTTTTAACACCAGATCAACCCTTAGGCGCATTTCTTAAGGGTACACAGGATAGCCAAATTGCCCACAGCTTTCGCCTAACTATGTCAGAATAGACCGGATATATTCCTACCCAAGCGTCTCCAGGGTCTTATGACTAAGTTTGTGTTTGTTACAGGCGGTGTAGTTTCTAGCATCGGCAAAGGGATCGTGGCATCCAGTCTAGGACGATTGCTTAAATCACGAAACTATTCAGTGTCAATTCTTAAACTTGATCCCTACATCAATGTTGACCCTGGAACGATGAGTCCGTTTCAGCATGGGGAAGTATTTGTCACGGAAGATGGGTCAGAGACCGACCTCGATCTGGGCCACTATGAGCGATTTACCGATACGGCGATGTCTCGGCTCAATAGCGTGACTACAGGATCGATTTATCAGGCAGTGATCAATAAGGAGCGGCGGGGCGACTACAACGGCGGCACAGTACAAGTCATTCCACATATCACCAATGAGATTAAAGAGCGGATTTTAAGAGTCGCCAAAAACACAAATCCAGATATTGTGATTACGGAGATTGGCGGCACGGTAGGGGATATCGAATCGCTGCCGTTTTTG
This sequence comes from Myxacorys sp., assembly GCF_059501405.1. Taxonomy (NCBI): domain Bacteria; kingdom Bacillati; phylum Cyanobacteriota; class Cyanophyceae; order Leptolyngbyales; family Leptolyngbyaceae; genus Myxacorys; species Myxacorys sp. The sequence goes on along the minus strand of NZ_JCACCM010000116.1, from coordinate 86,057 downwards.
GAGGCAATTCGTCAGTTTCGCAAAGAAGTGGGGCGGCAAAATGTGCTGTACATGCATGTGACGCTCGTGCCCTGGATTCCGTCAGCAGGTGAAATGAAGACGAAACCAACGCAGCACTCCGTTAAAGAATTGCGATCGATTGGGATTCAGCCCGACCTTCTCGTATGCCGCAGCGATCGCGCCTTGCCTGCTGGACTCAAAGAAAAGATGTCTGAGTTCTGTGACGTGCCAACTCAGTGTGTGATCACGGCACAAGATGCCCGCAGCATCTACGAAGTGCCACTGATTATGGAGAAAGAAGGACTCGCGACTCAAGCCATCGATCTGCTTCACATGGAGCAGCGTCAGCCCGATTTGAGCCAATGGCAGACTCTAGTGGAGCGGCTGTATCAATCGACACAGCAAGTAGAGATTGCGATCGTTGGAAAATATGTGCGCCTTTCGGATGCGTATTTGTCAGTCGTAGAAGCGCTAAGGCATGGTGCGATCGCGACCGGAAGCGCCTTAAAACTTCGCTGGGTCAGTTCTGAAGATATTGAAGAACAGGGAGCAGACGAACTGTTGCAGGGCGTCAACGGCATTGTTGTGCCGGGTGGATTTGGCATTCGAGGGGTAGATGGTAAGATTGCCGCGATCGAATACTCAAGGCTTAACCAAATCCCGTTCTTGGGCTTGTGTCTGGGGATGCAGTGTTCGGTGATCGAATGGGCACGCAATATCGCCCACCTAGACCAGGCACACAGCGCTGAGTTTGTGCCCGATGCACTTAATCCAGTGATCAACCTTCTGCCGGAGCAGCAGGATGTGGTGGATCTCGGTGGCACGATGCGCTTAGGGCTGTACCCATGCCGTCTAACTCCCAACACGCAAGCGTTTCGCCTCTACCAAGATGAAGTCATCTACGAGCGGCATCGTCACCGCTATGAGTTCAACAATGCCTATCGCAATTTGTTCTCAGAATCGGGTTACGTGGTAAGCGGAACTTCTCCCGATGGGCGATTGGTGGAAATTATCGAACTACCCAATCATCCATTTTTTGTCGCAACTCAGTTTCACCCAGAATTTCAGTCGCGCCCCAGTAGACCTCATCCGCTGTTTAAGGGATTGATGCAAGCGGCGCTGGTGCAGAGCGAAACCCATGTTTCAGCAGCATCATCGACGGCGGAGGAACCGAAGGCGTTGTTTCAGGCGTTTACGGCGGGATAAAAGGATGAGGGATGAGAGAGGAACGCCTGTGGTAGCGCTTCGCCAGGGAAGGTGAAGCATTAGCATTGCTGACGGCAAGCTGTACCAGCAAGAGATGAAGTCATACATGTTGTTTCATGCCTCATCCTTCATGCTTCATTTTCGCGGTTCCTACAGAGTTGCGCTCTGCGCTAATTGCGAGTTTCGCGGCTCCCACCATTCCTGCTCGATTTCCTAATTCTGCCCGAATCAATTTCAACCCCCATCGAGAACTCGGATGCACGCGCTGTTCGATTTCTGCCCAAGCTGACGGAAAGAAAAACTGGGCGCTGCCGCTTACCCCGCCGCCCAGTACGATCGCTTCGGGTGTCAATACATAAATTAAGCTCGTCAACCCAACACCTAAATCGCGCCCATAGGTCTTCCAAAATTCCAAGGCTGTCGGATCGCCTGCTTCTGCTAAACGACTGAGTTCCTCTGGTTCTTGTCCGGTACGCCGCCGAATGGCGGACGCTGAAACATGTTGCTCTAATGAACCGCGATTGCCACTGTTGCAGGTTTCACCGTCAGGATTTACGGTGATTAATCCTAGTTCGCCTGCTGCACCATCGTGCCCGACAAAGAGTTCACCATTGAGAATAATTCCGCCGCCGACACCTGTTCCGAGCGTTAGCAGAATCATATTTTGATACGATCGCCCTGCGCCGAGCCAAGCTTCTCCAAGGGCGGCACAGTTGGCATCGTTTGCGATCGCAGTGGGTCGCCCGGTCTTCTCTTCAAGCCAGTCGGAGAGCGGAACGTCGATCCAACCGGGCAGATTAATCGCAACTCTGGCAATGCGACCGGAAGCATCCGCAGGCCCAGGCATTCCGACACCAATGGCGATCGCGCCAGCGTCAGGATCAAGTTGCGCGATCGCATCTACCAATACGGCTAATACAGCTTCTGGAGTCGCGGGTTGTGGCGTCGCAACGATCAGCGATTGTAGACAGGTTCCGTCTTGGGTAAAGCGTCCTAGCTTAATCGCCGTTCCTCCTAAATCGATGCCTAAGACTTGGTAAGGAGAGGAAGGTGATCCCATGTTTAAGACTGTTGGTATTCATTCTCGCGATCGCCGATGGTGGCTCATCGGATTGCCCTCAGTATACTGCTGCGATCGCGTTTCGAGGAGGGCGATCGCTTGGCAAAATTAGCCGCGATCGCAGCAGATCCACAGATTTGGTCAGTGCAACGAGAATTCCTAAGCTATTGCCGTACTACCGTGATTTGGGAAAGGGTTGCCCCGGAATAAACTGACCCTGCATCTTGCGGACATAAGGCTGCCGACTTGCAAGACATTCCTCGATCGCTTGGCTCTCCTGAGTGGGCGCATTCTTCCAAGATGTCTCCCCTTGAAGCTGCCATTGTCCTCCTCGGCTGCTCTCATTAAACGACGTTCCACCTTGCCCAACGTCTAGCGCCTCATTAGTTGAATCCCGATAAAGCTTGCCATCGCGAACCGATAGACTACTGACTGTAATGGCGAGATTGCCTTGATAGGGCGTCGGGGGACCGTCCACACTCATGAGACATGTCCGTCCGCTCCGAGCGGCCACCGCCCGCCGCGATCGCGCAAACATACTCCCCTGAGCAAAATAGTTTCCAGGCTTCAAACTTGCAGCACCCGAAACGATTGGCTCAACAAATCGACGATTTGCTCGCACAAAACAGTCACCACGTTGTGCATTCGTGTGCACTCCTAACCAGGAATTCCCGTCGCGATCGCGCAGCATGATCTGTTGAGCCCCCCAGTTTCCAGTGACAGCCCTCAATTCCTGCCCCTTGGCAAACGAAAAAACAACCGACCACTGAGAAATGTTGTGCCGATTGTTCTCATACAAAGCAGTCGGTGCATTCGCACCATCCAAAGCAACGGGGCGAAACTCCGACGCCATGCGACAGTTTAATCCTTTGGGATCTGCGTCTACCACTCTCCACTTCTGGTAGCCCGCTCCCGCTTGGCGAGGCGGCGCATCGACGTAATCTCCTACAGCATTGAGGCGCGGGGTTGCAGATGCAGCCTGAACCGTAAGTAGCAATCCGGTCACAAAAAACACAGAAGCACGAATGCTAACGCTACAGCGATTAGCACAACGCGAAACTTCAGAACCGCAAACAGAGAACCGTTTCATATCCACTCCAGAAACTATATTCTAGAGATACATAGAATCGTTTAGCTAATACGGACTGACGAGAAATTGTTAACAGATTGCAAGCTGAATCAGCCATGAGCAATCAAGCTTGCAATGTATTTGCCTTCTGGAGTTAGGCTTTGCGCTAATTGCGGTCTTGAGATTGCAATTAGCGCAACAATAGGATCTATGAGCCTAATCCAGTTAAGGAGTGGCGTAAAAATCGGAACTTAGGGTGAGCCGTAGATCAGTTGAAGGATTAATCACAATCAAATTATCAGGCGTCTGAGTCGGATTAGTAGCCTGCCCACCTGTTGCACCTGTAAGAATGCTACCCACATCCACTTTTTGTCCCAAAAGGACGGCTAGTGCCGCGTTGGTTGCCGCCGAGGTAACAGCATCTTTTAGCGTTCCAGGATTGGTGTTTTGGTCTACCCGTTGCCCGTTGACTACTTGCGATCGCGCACTCAAGGGATAGGAGCGAGTGCCAATGGTGACTTGTTGAGCAATAAACTGGGTTCCCAAAACCTGAGAGTTGCTGCTGACCGGAATCAGTTGACCCACAATCTCGCTGTCTCTCGGAATGACAACCGCACCTTGAGCATTTTTAATGTCATCTACAACCCGCAAGTTAAGGTTGTTGATGGTTTCGCCAGGAGTGACCACAATTTTGTTGGAACCGAGATAGCGAATGTTAACAGCCGTTCCTTGAGCCACTTTATAGCGAGGATCGGTGGAGACTGGAGAAGTCGTCGGAGTTGGGGTGCTGCCCGTTGCGGGTGTCGCGGTTATTTTGGCAATGTAGGTGTTGGCACCTTCGCTTGTGGCGATCGGCGAGAGTTTTCCTTGATTGACCAATGCCTGATGAATATAAGCCGCGACATCAGCACGAGTTGCAGTTTCGTTGGGATTGAGGAAGCTGACATTGGGGTAGTTGACGACTACATTGCGTTCTGCCGCAGCCGCAACGCCAGTTTTAGCATAGTCAGGAATTTCCCCACTATCTCTAAAGGCAGCCAGGGTTGTTGTCGCGACGCCTTTAGGCGTGTAGTTTAAGCCGCTCGACAGCGAGACGAGCACCTGTACTTTTGGAATTTGCTGTTCTGGTTTAAAGGTGCCGCCCGGATAACCGCTCATGAAACCTGTCTCGTAGGCTTTGTTGATCGCTGAAGTTGCCCAGTATTTAGCGGGAACATCGCCAAATCCACGTGCAACGCGGACTTGGTTGCCGGTAAAGGCGTTTTTGACGATCGCGGCAAACTGGGCGCGGGTGACTGGAGCATCGGGTTTGAACGTGCCATCGGGAAAGCCAGCGATAATCTGTTTTTCAGCCAGCGTTTCGATGAAGGGTCTAGCCCAGTGAGAGCGGGCATCGGTGAAATTGGCGGCGGAGGCTGGAGCCGAGGTGACCATCGGTACAACGGTGCTTGCGGTCATACCCAGTACCAGCAGTAGCGCACTTGATGACAGATGACGAACGTTAGACATGGAAAAGACTCCGTAAAGTATTGAGAGAGTATGAGCCATACGTATTTTGCGATCTTTTGGAGCTTGGCAACGCCAATCGCAAAAGGTCGTTTTGAGCAATGCTCGCCAGCTCAGTAGAAGTAGGGATCTAACTATAAATTTTGTTCGACTTTATCGTTCGGTTTCAATGGCATGTTGATTAACCACTTGGTAATCCGACTGAGGTTGTGTGGCTTTGTTCCCAGGACTTTTTATTCGTGGAGGGAGGTGATTTAGGTGCCAAGGGCATAAGTGAAAGGTCTAAGGGGTAATGTCTAATTTGACACTCCAACCTTTTTTACCGCAGATTCTCTACTTTGAGCGAAATGTTTCGCGCTTTGAAATTAGGGTTTGTGCTGAGCATCACTATCCACCCACAGAATCTAATGTGGGTATCCAGCACAATCATTCTGTAACACCTCCATCGTCTTGAGCGACAGGCCCCATTGGTTCAACATTACGTTGCCGGCATCTAATTGGACGGGAATTGATGCAAATGTTTTTTCCGCTACAGGAGTACGATCGCTTCATCTCATTTCTCGATCCTTTGTTACATCACTCGTTTCCTTGTTCCCACCTTGTGCTTCTTCGTTCCTATCTTGTGATCCTTATGATCCAGTCAAAAGATTTTGAATACGATCGCGCGATCGCATCAATGCTTCAGCTGCTCCCGAAAGAATGTTCAACGTCATCGAAGCCGATTAGGCTTGGCTTTTTAGCGATTTGGCGTTGTAAAGTTTCGAGGATGCTACTTTTACTCCTCGCTCTGCCATCCTCTCTTCCAAATCGCGCACCCTTCAGAGATGCGAAGCTAACTCATCAGAACACTACCGATCTTGCTGTTTCAGAAGCTTTTGAATTTCGGAGCTAGGCTTGTAGTTGACGCCAAAGGGTGAAGGACTGCCATCCTTTAGAATCTCCGGTGTCACCAAGATGACAACTTCCCGGCGCTCTTTAGCTGTCGTGCGGCGTTGAAATAACCGACCCAGCAAGGGAATATCCCCCAAGATAGGCACCTTTGTCACATTTGACTGGATTTGATCTTGAATGATGCCTGTCAGAATTAAAGTCTGGGCATCTTGCAATCGGATGCGACCCGTTTCTAGACGGCGTTGTAGCAGCAGCCTAGCTTGCGAGCCTTGATCTTCAAAAACAGCACCCGAAGGAGCACTAATTTCGGGCGAGATATTGAGCGTCACATATCCCTGTGGATCAATGCGATCGACAGTGACGTTTACAATGACACCTGCGGGTCGAATAATGGGACGGCGTCTCAGTGGCGTGACCGTACCCGTGGTACCCAGAAATCGAGTATCTTCAATCGTTTCAAATCCTGAAAAGATTTCCTGAGTCAGATTAACTTGCGCTGAACTTCCTTCCTGTACAACTAGCGTGGGATTCGTCAAAATCTTCGCGGACTGATTTTGAATTGAAGCGAGCAAGTTCAGTAAAAAGTTGCGAGCTAGGGGGACAGCCGCACCCGCGCCCGTAGCCGTTCTGCCGATGTTGGCAAAGAACGAGCCTGCGGTATCAAACCCCAAACCAATCGTTTTACTGGCTTGATACTGCAAATCTGCATTAGAGCTACTCCCTTTGATGAGATCAACATCAATGATTTTGATATTGATTGCAACTTGCTTTGTCAACACATCTAGCTGCTTTAGCTTCAGCGTGGCAATCTCAACTAAGCGTCGAGAGCCGATTAACGTCAGTGTATTGGTGCGAGGTTCGGCGATGACCTCTAATCCACTCAGTAGGCTAGAGCTAGCTTTGGAGGGTGACCTAGAGAAATCGGGCTGCACAGTTTGAGGAAAACCAGTTGAAGATGGAGAGCCTGGAAACTGGCTAGCAGCAGAATTAAACGTACTTGTTGGAGCAGGATTAAACGTACTTGTTGGAGCAGGATTAAACGTACTTGTTGGTTTAGTGGTTACGCCACCATTCGCTCCAAACAGTTCTAAAAATTCTTTTGCTCCTTGATATCGAACGTTTTCTGCAGTTGTTGTTGCCCGTTTAATCGAGGTTTGTGCAGTTGCGGCGGACGCTCTGACATCATATCCATTGAACACGCCTGAGTTTGTGCCGAAACTGCTACCCGTACTAGAGCCACTGACGGTTCCCCCAGTTTCGGCCAAACTTGTTAGGTTTTGAGTGACAACCGAATCAGAAGTTGCTTTTACCTGATTAAGCTGATAGGTTCTCATGAGTTGAGTTTGAGCATTATCCAGGTAGACATCTGAGAAATTAGCGTCTACTTCCAGAGAAGCTGTTTCTTGAGGCGTGGAAGGCAACGGAGCAGCGTCGGATGGCGCTCCGGATGGCGTAACAGGACTCGCAGAGGATGATTGAATGCTGGGAGTGGCAGACGGTGTTGAGGCATTAGGAGGACTTGCGATCGCGCCTTGGGGAGACTGCCCAACGGTGCGATCGGGAGCCTTATTAGGACTTGACACAACAGCCTGTCGCTTTGACAAAGCCTGTTGCTTTAACTTAGATGCAAAGCCTAAAGTAACGCTTTTACTATCCTGCCGAACAACTCGCTCAACGGGTAAAGCAGTCGTACCGTTAACAATGACTGAAACATGATTTGGCTCAAATTGAGCCACAACGATTGAAGCAATTTCAGGCGTGGGATTCTCTTGACGCAACGCATTGCCTTGGGGCAGACGAAGCTGCGTATTCACGAAATTCATGGTGAGAGTATTCTCACGGCTCACACTCGATCGCTGAAGCTGAGGATCACCTTGAATCTCAAACGTGACTTCTAGGCCCGTTTCAGCGGCTTGAAGCTGAATCCCTGTAATTGCTGTTCTAGTCTCAGTCGCCACAGTAGCCTGTGTCAACGCTACAAAAGCGCTAACTCCCATTAACGCTTGGCCAATTGAACGATGCATCTTTTTGTAGCTCTATCGATAAACTCTGTTTTCAGACATGCTTGACCGTTCTACCAACAAATAGCAAACTGCGCGATTTGAGCTAGTTGAAAGCTGTAAGCCTTGTAGAATTTAGCACGATAAAACTAAACCACAAAGCAGCCCTAAAGACACGATCTGGGCTTTAGCTTTTTATTTTGCGTCTTCAGGAATCCGATCTAGATCCATCTCCGTATTATCTACATGAGTGTTTTCACTCAGCCATGCGGAGTCCCTAAACCAGTGAAGCGGTTGAAGATGAGCGATCAATGATCAACAGTTTTCAAAAGTCAACATGGCTAGGTATTCGCAAACCGCGATCGCCATTTTTGTGATTGAGCAGTAAACCCTACAAACTGGGCTTGACTTGAAGCAGCCCCAGTCTTTTTTTGAAGAAGTAGATCCAACCTACTAGTTCAAAGCCCCCGATTAGGACGAAAAACCGCAAGGAAGGAATCATGAGAATTAGTGTTCAGAGCGTTGCTCACGCCCTACTGAATATAGGTAGAAGTTTCATTAGAAGGTGTGTCGAGCAAGTGCTTTCTCCTATCAAGCAGCTATTTCAGCAGGGTATTAGACCTTGGCTCAGGACAGCTGGAATTTCTGTTGTCGTCTTGCTAACCGTTGTTCTCTATGCCGCGCTTCCAGCTAGAGCCTCTGATCACCAAGACACGACCTTTTTAGCGACTCAACGAACCGCCGCCGATCTGACCGACCTATTCGTATTTGAAAGTCCAGATCCGAGCAAGGTGGTTCTGTCGATGAATTTTGATCCGTTGATCGCTCGGGGCGAGAACAGACCCTTCGACCCCAGTGTTCTCTACCAGTTCAAAATTGATAATACGGGTGACGGGATTGAAGACCGGGTGATCCAAGTCAAGGTGAACGATCGAGGACCCAATCAAACCGTCTCGGTGTTTGGACCCGATCGCCCAGAACGAATTGGAACCGTCTCAACATTGCTTGGTGCTAGACGTCAGGGTCGGATCAACGAGGTATTCGCAGGTCCTGGAGGTTCTACCGTCTTCGTGGGAACGCGGAAAGACCCCTTCTTTTTCGATTTGGAGCAGTTCTTCAAAATTCTTCCAGACCGCAACTACCTGATGCAGCCGAATCCAAGCCCGCCCCTAACGGTTACGTCCTTCCGGCCTCCTGGTGAAGCACAAGATACGCTAGCTCCCTTTAACGTCCACTCGATCGTGATCGAGCTACCTAGAGAACAACTGGGCACTGGCAAGATTGGGGTTTGGATGACGACCAGCGTTGCCGACCCGAGACGCAGAACTGGAGCCTTTGTTCAAATTGAGCGGTTAGCGGTTCCAGCCCTGAATGAGCTCTTTATGGACTTTAACGCTCACAATGAGAGCAATATCAAGACTCCGACAGAAGATGCTCCCAATCAATCCAACTTCATTCGCTCCTTTGTTCAAACGATCGGGCGACCCCAAGGAATTGCTGATGCTGTCATCTCAGTCGCGATCCCCGATGTGATTCAAGCTGACCTTTCTAAGCAAGGCGGTTCCTACTTTGGCACTCAGTTAGCTGGAAACTTCGGTGGCAGAAGACCAACAGATGACGTGATTGATGTCACTGCTTCTGTTGTCTTCGGCAGTGCAGTTACCAACATTACTGAAGGTGCAATTCCTAGCCTGACGAGTGACAATGTTGGTCCTAATCCTGCCAACTTCCTACCTACGTTCCCCTATCTCGGTAATCCTCTTTAGGCAATATGGCTCGACGATCGCTGAGGCTGTTAGTGGTACTAGTCAGCCTGCTTTTACTACTAGGACAGCCTTCTATGCTGGCGTTAGGGACTGGCAAGGAACTACTTCCGGCTATTCAACCGGAGGTAGAAGCTTCAGAACAAGTCTTCCCGGACTACCTCCAGCGTTCTGAGATCATCAGCACCTATGAGGAGCAAGTGCGTCAGTCTCCTGACTCTTTTCTGCTCCTACGGTTGCTGGCGGCTCAATATCTGAGGCGCTTTCGTGAACGGGCAGATGTAGACGATCTGTTGCGAGCCGAACAAGCGGCGCGGCGATCGCTGGCAATCCAACCGCGCCAAAATGTAGCCGCTTCGATGCTGCTGGCTTCAGCGTTGCTATCGCAGCACCGATTTAGGGAAGCGTTGCAAGTCGCGATTAGCGCTGAGCAACTTGCTCCTAACAACGCCAACCTTGTCTCGCTAAAAGCCTCCATTCAAATGGAACTGGGCGACTATAACGCTGCTCAGCAGCTATTGCAGACCCTAACCGACGAGTCAGAATCAGGTCATAGCGCTGTTGCTGCTCGTTACCTGGAGCTAACCCACAGCTTGGCGGCAGCACGGCAACTGATGGATTCAACCATGCAGCAGATGGATGCGTTCTACACGAACCCAGCAGAAACCCGCGCCTGGTTTCATGTGCGGTCTGGCGATCTAGCCTTTCTGTCTGGCGATCTGTCTCTAGCAGAGCGGCGATATCGGGAAGCGCTTGATCTGTTTCCAGAGGATATTGCGGCGTTTACGGGGTTGGCTCGTCTATACGCGGCGCAGCATCGCTGGCAAATGTCTTTAGAAGCGGCAAACCAGGGGCTAGAACGGTTGCCTTTGGTTGAAACCTTGGGCTACAAAGCGGACGCTCAACGTACATTGGGCGATCCACAGGGCGCAACAGCAACGGAAGCATTGATCGATGTCGTAGCACACCTAAGTCGGGTTCAAGGAATTTACGATCGCGCTTTGGCGGTCTACTACATTGAACACAACATCCATTTACCAGAGGCGTTAGACATTGCTCAGCGGGAGGTATCTGTGCGAGATGACATTTATGCTGAAGATACGTTGGCATGGGCGGCAGCGGCTAATGGGCAATGGCAAATTGCTCAACAAGCCGCGCAACAGGCAACCCGTTATGGCACAGAAGACCCCCTGTTGCAGTTTCATGCCGGTATGATTGCGCTGCATTGCGGCGATCGCGTTGGAGCAACCCAACATCTTCAGCAAGCCTTGAGTCTGAATCCTCAGTTTCATCACAAATACGCCACAGAGGCTCACCAGGTTTTGGCTGACCTGACAACTCATGGTGATGCTCAGCAAGCGAACTCCCACTCACCCTTGATTCTGAGAAATCTGTTATGAGAACCCTGCTGCCTTGCTCAACCTGGATCGCCGCGATCGCGGCGGTGTTTCTATGGATGCCTGTCGCGGATGCCCATCCCCTCGGCAATTTCACCATCAATCACTATGCAGGAGTACAAGTCGCGCAAGATGAAGTAGCGATCGATTATGTTCTAGATATGGCTGAAATTCCAGCTTTTCAAGAAATCAATCAAATCGATACCAATCACAACCGCAAAGCTGACTCTGCTGAGACGGTTAACTACCCGGCTGATAAATGTCATGAGGTTCAATCTCATTTGGCGTTGCAGGTCAACCAGCAGCCTTTGGCGCTTTCGCTCAACAGTACGATCGTTGAGTTTCCTCCTGGGGTCGGAGGATTAGCGACTCTGCGCCTTACCTGCGGTTTTCAGGGCGCGATTGGATCGGCAACTGCGGTCAGCACGACTCAACGGGTTGAGTTTGAAGATAATTTCTACCCGCAGCGCTTAGGCTGGCGTGAGATTACGGTAACAGCCGCAGAAGGTGTTTCTCTCCAGGGCAATGTCACAGCTTCGAGCATCACAAATCGCTTGACAGATTACCCCACCGATCTCCTCAGTAGTCCCCTAAATCAGCGCCAAACTTCGTTTGAGATCAATCCATTATCCTTCGCTCAACCGATTGCACCAATGCCGACACCATCTGATCGCTCCGATCAAGCTTTAGCGGGCAGAAGCAATGATGCGTTCACCCGGTTGATCACGTTAGAAGAACATAATGTTTTCACAGTTCTGGTAGCGTTAGCGATCGCCTTTGTCTGGGGTGGGCTGCACGCTCTATCGCCAGGACATGGCAAAACTATAGTCGGTGCTTATTTGGTGGGGTCTCGTGGTAAAGCTCAACATGCCCTTTTGCTGGGGCTAACCGTAACGCTGACCCATACCGCAGGCATCTTTGCACTGGGACTGTTGATGCTTGGCACGTCTCGGTTCATTTTGACGGAGCAACTGTACCCTTGGCTGAGCGGACTTTCTGGCGTGCTGATGACGGGAATCGGGCTGAACCTATTGATGAATCATTTACGTGGTTCTCAACTCTTTCGGAACTGGACGTGGAGACAGGGCTACACCAACCTTGCCTATTCCCACGGTGAGCTTAGCCCTGTCCATCACCATCATGAACACGTAGCCACTCATCACGCTCATCACACCCATGATCACGGTGAGCATAGCCATCATGGTGAACACAGTCATCCTGCTCATCACACCCATGATCATAGTGAACATATTCATACTCATGGGCACAAGGCGCATTCCCACCTGCCGCCCGGTGCTGATGGTTCTGCCATTACTTGGTCTAGCATTCTAGCTTTAGGAATTTCAGGAGGAATATTGCCTTGTCCCTCAGCATTAGTAGTGTTGCTGAGCGCGATCGCGCTAGGTCGGATTGGCTTTGGACTCGCGCTCGTGTCTGCTTTCAGCCTAGGTCTAGCGGGCGTACTCACCGGGATTGGATTGATATTGGTCTACGCCAGGGACTGGTTTGAGCAACTTCCGCTCAAGTTGCCTAACAGCAAATTGTTTCCAGCCGCAAGCGCCTTGTTGATTACTCTAATTGGTCTAGGTATTACAACGAAGGCGTTGTTCACTCATACATTGTGAGCATTAGCATTGTGAGCATTAGCGTGTTGAGACTAGTTTCAACACTAAGTTCTAATGAAATACCACATGTTTGTAATAGCAATCACCAGACTTGAGCTTTCAAGATCAGCATTTCAATGAATTACTGTTTGAGGAAAATTATGAAACGCTATAGCCTAATCTTTTTAATCACTGCTCTCTGCATCATAGTCTCCTTTGAAGTAAGCATGTGGCAGACTGAAAGGCTCTTCTGGCTCAAGCTAGGCATGTAGTTGCAGCAATGCTCCGGGCTAGAAATTGTGAGTGCGGCTCGCTAGAACTCGACTTTCTTCAAAAAATGGAGCATTGTTCTGAACTAAGAACTTAATGCTGTGTTAAATGGCACTGCTTATTTAGGGCAGATTTTCAGAGATATAGCCAGATTTTACTCTGCCACAAGAGTGCTTTCTTGTTTCAGCAAAACTGAGTAAAAGTTAAACAGATAAACACTCTGTGGTTGTGCAGCAGCTTTCAAGTGTGTCAAGTGTGTGTAAGTGTGAGGAAACCCCAAATGTTAAAAGTGTTACTGAACTCATTGCTAGTTAGTCCGGTTGTTCTAGGTGTAACCTTGGCTGCTTCTGCTGCGATGAGTGCAGAGCGCAGCTTCGCAGGAACTGCTCAGCAAGCTTCTGCGATCGTGACTGAGAAGCAGTCAAATATTTCAGCATCTGCTCTATCTGCTGAAATTGCGCCTGTTAAAACTGCTCCTGCTGAAATCGCACCTGCTGCAATGGTGCAACCTCAACTGCAACCTCAACTGAAGGTTGCTACACCTCTTCAAGTCGCGCAGGTTTCTGTAGAAACGCCCGCTGCTGCACCCAGTTCTGACACGACCTCGATTAATCAGATCGACGCCACTGCCGCCGGACAAGTCACTTCTGTTTCTCAGCTTTCTGACGTTCGTCCCACCGATTGGGCGTTCCAAGCTCTGCAATCGCTTGTCGAGCGCTACGGCTGTATTGCAGGTTATCCTGACCGGACGTACCGAGGCAATCGTGCCCTAACTCGTTATGAGTTTGCGGCAGGGTTGAATGCGTGTCTCGATCGCGTGAATGAACTGATTGCAGCATCAACGGCTGACCTGGTGAAAAAGGAAGACCTCGCAACCCTGCAGAAACTACAAGAAGAATTTGCAGCTGAACTAGCAACCTTACGCGGTCGCGTCGATTCCCTAGAAGCTCGGACGACGACGCTAGAGAAGCAACAGTTTTCCACCACAACCAAGTTAGCGGGTGAAGCAGTCTTTGCCGTGACAGATGAATTTGGGGTTGATGAAACGGGCGGAAACAACACCGTTCTCCAAAATAGAATTCGTCTGGCGCTCAACACCAGCTTCACGGGTTCAGACCTTTTGGTTACTCGTCTAACGGCTGGAAATGCCGATGCGTTTACGCTGACGAACCCCACCCAACCCGGTGGCACAAACGCTGAGGGTCTTCAGACCTTCAACTTTCGGAGTACAGGCAACAACCAGGTGAATATCGATCGGGTGTCTTACTCCTTCAATCTCAGCGACAAGGCGAGATTTTACATTCCAGCCATCGGAGGACTTCACTCCGACTACGCGCCGACCAGCAACCCTGCTCTCGATTCGGGTACAGGTGCGACAGGCCCGCTCTCGTTGTTTGCTGAGCGCAACCCGATTTACTTCATTGGTGGCGGTTCTGGTATTGGTGTGAACTTCCAACCGACTCCTGCTTTCACCATCAGCGCAGGGTATTTGGCAGATAACTCTGGTGCAACGAGTGTTGTTTCTCCGGGTGCTAACAGTCCTACAGACAAGAACGGTTTGTTCAATGGCAGCTATTCTGCGTTGGCTCAGGTAAATTTCAAGCCAAGTGAAGCCTTGAGCGTTGGTCTGACCTACATGAATGCTTACCGTCGCTCTGCAATTTTTGACGCGGGAAGTGGCGGTACGGGTCTATTAGGAACGTTACTTGCCAATCAAGGCATCAACGGAGCAGGCGGCATTGCTCCAGCAAACGTCAATGCTTACGGCGCGGAAGTTTCGTTTAGACTGAGCCGAAATTTGGTACTCAACGGCTTTGGTTCTTATGTCAACGCTAACTTCATTGGAGACGGTCGCGGTTCACAAGACATTTGGACTTACGGCGCGGGTCTTGCGCTTCCTGATTTTGGTAAGAAGGGCAACCTGCTTGGCTTTATCGCAGGTGCTGAGCCATACCTGGGTGATGCTGTCAGAAATAGCGTTCCACTCCACTTTGAAGGCTTCTACAAGTACCAACTGAACGACAACATTTCGGTTACACCAGGCGTGATCTATATCGTCAATCCTGGTCAAGATAATAGAAATGATAATGTTCTGATCGGTACGCTGAGAACCACTTTCACCTTCTAATTTCCTTCTACCTCTTTGTGCCAACTTAGAGCTAGGAAGCAAAAGCTAGTAGAGTGAGGGGATAAGTCTAACTACTGATTTCGCTTGGCTTTATGCAAGGGTTTGACAATTTCCTTTGCATAAAGTCTGTGGTTGTGCAGCGAATTGTTTATAGCGATAAACGATCTATACTCAATCTCGTTTCCTTTATCAATCCAATTCACTTGCCCTTTGCGAATCATATTCATTGCTTCGATGCCGCTCAAGGTTCATCTCGCCTTGTTCAACGGCCCGAATCCCATCATCGGTTTTAAGTTCAATCATGCGATCGCTTGTTGTTGTCCTATTCCAGTTAAGGGAGCATCAGGTTATTGCCCTGTTGCCTGACGGCAAACCTCGACTTCGTGCTCCACATACTCCCACTCTTTGCTTGTGCGCATCCGCAGCAGTAATTCATCAAAAGTCGTGGTGTGCTCCGGTGCAAATTCAAACCAAGTGAGAAAATCAAATGTCTCACCGAGATCGCAACAGTGAAGCAACCAACGAGCAACCCCTGGAAGATATTCCGACGTTGCTGAATAGCGGGATGAATGAAGCAGGGACAGGAACATGCGAGAATTTGAGATAGTGAATAGCAAGCGAATGGCGTGTCTCAGCCTTTCTTCGGACTTGGAATAACACAAGGTTTTGCGATGCAATCGCGCTAGATCATGCCCTAGCTGAGGATTTTCACCTTCTGCTCGGGTCATGTAGGTCTGACTGACAATCTGATCCGCATCGGGAATGGACTTGTCGGGTAATAACGAGAGAAGTGGTTGAAAGTTCTACTGTGCAAAGGTTACAGCGATTTTTCTTAAAATCGGCTGAAATGCTTGTTGGATAAAGCTTTCAAGGTTTTTTATCTTATTTCCAGACAACTCTAGTGTGATCGAAATGCTGTGATCATGGGATCAAAAGTCCACATCTTGATCTTCATCTTCATTGTCTTCCAACTCATCTAGAGCCGCCTCATCTAGAGAGGATACTTGTTCTTCAATCGATAGGCTCGGCAGTTCAAGCGAAGGATTGTCGAGATCTACAACTGCCCCATTAAACGCATCTGCAAGATTTAGGGCAGCTCTGGCGGCTTCATCTTCCCAATCATCATAGTAGGCTGGAGGCGCGTCAAAGGTTGGCAAAAGAGCGTCTGGAGGTGGGTCGGCGATCGCAAGCTCTGGATCAGGCTGTGCCAGAGAAGTGGCAACAGCATCTGTTGAATCTAAGCGGGTTGAGTCGGATGACACGTCTTCAAAACTTCGTTCTGTGCTGAGCGGCTTGACATCATTGCCACTCATGTCAGAATGGGCGTTGCTTTGCTCGGTCAGAGCAGCATTTGCAACAACAAGACTTAATTTAATCTCGATGCCTAACGTCTTTAAAAATGCAGCTTTAATGTTAGCTACTCGTCCTTGAGCGATATTAAACAGCTTTTCTTTGATGCTAACTTGAGCGGTTTGACCATCAAAGGAGAGCAAGTTTCCCTGCTGGCTCAGCAGAGCTTGAATTCCAAGCGGCTGTAAGTTTGAAAGGACTCGTTGCCAAAGTTCTGCTAAATCTTGTTGAGCGGATGTTGCATCTTGACGTTGAACACCCTCCTCAGCAGGAGCGGGCGCGGCGTCGGGAGCCGCCGATGAGCCATTGGACGTTATGGGACTGGAAGTTGTGGGACTGGAAGTTGTGGGACTGGAAGTTGTGGGGCTTAGAAGCGCGTCTGATGTTGGAGTAGGCGTTGATGCCGCGTTTGGCTCTGCCAAGCTCCCAAAGATTGCCGGTTCTGTCGATTCAACCTGAGCTTTGGGTGGAGCTTTTAGTGAAGGACTCACATTGATAGTCGGTTGGATGCTGCTGGCTGAGGGTAACAATCCTAATAAAGTCACTTCTAACCATAAACGCGGTTGAGTGGTGTTCTTTAATTGCACCTCGCTATCTTTGAGATGCTTTTGTCCGACCAGAATGGTGCTGATGTTGAGATTTTTGGCGAAGTCGCAGAGGTGCTGCCAAGTCGGCGGCGTGAGCGCGACTAAATCGCCACGATCGCGGGCCGTCTTCGCGATCAATAAATCTCGGTAGAAGCTCGCTAAATTTTGCAATACGATCAACGGCTCTCGTCCGCGATCCATTAATTTTCGGGTCGTGTCGAGAACGGTTTCTGGATTATCGGAGGCGATCGCTTCGACTAAGGTCATCAAATCCCGTTCTGGCACTGCGCCAACTAAGTCCCACACCCGTTCTGAGGTAATCTCTCCAATGAGCAAACTCAGTTGGTCGAGCAAACTCTCGGCGTCGCGCAATCCGCCTTGGGAGATTTGCGCGATTAACTGTAAGGCTTCTTTGGTGATGGAAATACTTTCTTTCTGTGCGATCGCGCTTAAATGTTTCACCATGGGCCCTAATGGAATGCGTCGAAAATCAAATCGTTGACAGCGTGAAATGATGGTTGGAAGAACACGTTGAGGATCGGTTGTGGCAAGAATAAAGACCACGCGATCGGGTGGTTCTTCTAACGTTTTGAGCAACGCATTGAAGGCGGCATTGGAAAGCATGTGGACTTCATCAATCACATACGCTTTGTAACGACATTGAACTGGGGCAAATTGAGCACGCTCAATCAATTCGCGAATGTTGTCTACCCCGGTGTTACTCGCAGCGTCAATTTCAATCACATCTAACGCTGAACCATTGGCGATCGCGCGGCAGGTTTCACACACGCCGCAGGGCTGATCGGTGGGTGCGTCGGATGCCAAGCAGTTCAGCGATTTAGCAAAAATCCGTGCGCTCGATGTTTTACCCGTTCCGCGTGCGCCTGTGAAGAGATAGGCAGGCGCAATCCGGTTTTGCAGCAGCGCATTTGAGAGCGTGGTTGCGATCGCGTCTTGTCCGACGAGTTGAGTGAAGGTTTGGGGACGATATTTGTGGTGGAGCGGAATGTACGTCACGGCAATCAATCATCGGAGTGGGACTGATTGATCCTATCAGGGGATTGGCAAAACGGTGGGGAGAATTGGGTTTGCTCAGGATGTAAGAGTCAAGAATACTCCTCCATTCCGCTGAGAGGACAATCGCGCGTTCGGGCAACCACCGCCTGACCTGCGTTAACATCTACCGTGCCCAGTCAATCAGCTTCCTCCGACACCTGCGAAGAACTGCCGACATTGCTGCGCGATATCATTTGGAGATTGTTTTCAAGTCATTACCCGGCAAGGCTTATCAGGAATGGTGCAAGTTCTGAGATAACGCAACTTAGCATTTAGGGAATTCTCGAAGGCTAACTTTTGCCGCGAGCTCAACGCTCACCTTTCCCAGACGTACACAAGCGGAAATAGAGAGACTGAAGAATCTCTTTAACAGGAAAAGCAACGTAAGTGATCGGATTAACCGTCACAATAATATTCCGAAAATCTCGTTTTGCTAGAGCTACGATTGCCCAAGCGATCCATTTAGACGACATCACACCATAGGGATTTAGGTCGCTTTTAAAGGGGCCTAACACTAATTTACGAATAATACAGGGAGCATCAAGGCGGCGGAGCGTAATTAAATCTCCCAACGTTCGCTTAGACAACTCGTAAAGCGGACTCAAAGCGGGACTTACTTCTGCTTCTGAGGTGTTAATCCAGAGTTCTTTAAGGGCTTTGTGAGAAGATTTTGTGACGGTTTCTAGAAATAGTTCGGCTAATTTCAAAGTAGAAAACGTGTTCACTTCATAAGACTTTTGTATCGCAGCGAAGGAACGATCTCCATATACATTGACGCCGTGATTTAGGATTAGAATGTCAACGCCCTGCAAGCGGTTCTTTAAATCTGTCTCAGATCCTAACTGCCAGTGCATCACCTCAATTCCTGGCTTAAACTCTGCTTGCGTATTAGTGGTCAAAGCCACCACTTTTGCCCCTTGAAGCGACAGTTCTTCCGTTAATGCTTGTCCCAACGTGCCCGAAGCTCCCGTAATTGCAACGACCTTCCCCTTCAAGGACAAGCTGGTTCCGATTACTTTATCCAGTAGCGTCACGTTGCTACAAAAGTAGGCATTACCCTGATCGAAATGGTGTCGCCAGTGGTAAGTGCGATTGACGCGCCAATGAGATGGAATTTCAACGAGAGCGCCCGGTTTGTGGGTGAGATCGGTTTGAAGCCAAAATCCTTGCGATCGCGCGATCGCAGGAATCAAAAAACTGATCGAATAGAGACAACCCAGCCACATTCCATAACTTTGGCTCAGGTATGCCAATACAGCCGTTGTCCCAACCATGAACAGATCTTCTGGTACATCGTTGTACCATTGCGCTTTCTGATAGGTTTCTAGACTCGTGATGGTTAAATCAGGGCGATAGGCTTTGTGATGCAGAGTATGGAATTTCTGTAACGGCTGCCAGTAGTGCCCTGCGAGGTGATAAAGATCTCGCACGAGATCGGCAAAGATGATGGAAACCAGTCCCAGCATCAGTTGGATCAGGAGGTGAGTCGGTAGCAAATTGAAGTCCATTGAGTTTCGGATCGTTCAGGGGGTCGGCAGATGTGGTTCTTCTGCTAGTAGTTTCTCAGGTCTGTCTAGATACTCCCATTAGCATCCGGTACTTTAAAGTGTCTAACGAAAGAATGTCTAGTGGAGGAGTAAGAGTTCTGTGAGAACGTGCCACTAAACGGTAATGCTGGCGGAACTTCAGAAATATTTAACTATCTTAACAAATTGTTCCACCAGAATAATTCTTGGATTAGGATTTCTTGGCAGGTAACCTCTCATAGCGGAAACTGTAGGGATCCGCCCAATCGAATCATTCGGCTACTGGGGAGGGTGAGACGAGGTGAGGTAAGGTGAGCAAGACGGCGATTTGCAATTGATGATACTTAGACAACTTGCACAGATATTTGGGTTGCTGAACAACTATTCAGATACTTTGGGCTTAGCGTTGGAACGAGAATGACAGTCATTCGTCTAGCCAATCCCACCTTGGCTAATAGAGGCAGGGCTGTTTCATTGTCAAAAATAGAAATCTGGACGTTTGGTTCTCTCGTTGGGCGTGCTCGAATTTTTTGAACCTTGCAAACGAGGACTTGGGGCTTCCAGATATTTCCCGTGACAATGAAACAACCCTGCCTGGCGTTTCATACGGTGATTTTGTTGTGGTCAATAAAACCTACCACGTCAATCCATCCGCCTTTTTATCCAACAACGCCGTTGTCCATGAATTCGTTGTCCATGAATTCTAAGAGGTGCTCCCGTCGCTTTTGCACTAAAAGCAACTTTAAGGAACCTGAGCAGGAGAATTCATAAGTTTGGCTTAAGTGCATTTTCGCCCATGCTACAAGTCCAGTGCTATCAAAATTTATCAGGAGAAATTCATGTCAACTCAAAGTATTTCTACGCTGTTTCTTCCAGATTGGTGCTCCTTTAGCAATTATTTACTGAGAGTGGTGCAAGGTCTGAGCCAAGGTAGAGATTTAAGAAGACTTTCTGGAGATCGCTTAGTCTTCATGGTAATCAGTACTGACCAACAACTGAATTGCTACAGGGGGTTACTATGTCCATCGATTATGCAAAAGCCGTAAAATACGCCGTTTTTTGCCAAAAGGTTTATGAGAACTTTGACATCGTCCAGTTTGATGGCATCACCGTCAAACCGCTCCTGATTAGTGACCCGAAAACGGATACTCAGTGCGCTGTTTTACCAGAAGGGACGGCTGCGACCATTGTTTTTCGAGGCAGTGAATCGTCCGAGGATTGGGAAACTGATTTTAACACCACCTTGGAGCGTGCCCAGTTTGACCAAAAGGTCATCCGTGACTTGATTGTTGAACCCCAGGAAAAAACGTATCCCTATGCTGGCTCTAACAGCTCGGGAGCACTCATACACCGAGGGTTTGTCGCTGCTTACTTTGCCGTGCGAAGTCAAATTCACGATTACATTAAAAGTAGTGGGGTATCAAGTGTGGTTGCAACCGGACACAGTTTGGGCGGTGCATTAGCAACCTTATGTGCCGTGGATATTCAATACAATTTTTCCGATCAGTTAACCATCGAAGCGTATACCTACGGCGCACCGAAAGTGGGGAATGATGGATTCCAAGAGTCCTATAACCAACGGGTTCCCAACAGTTACCGAGTGGTTCATGGCATGGATCTGGTACCGGAGTTGCCGCGGTGGTGGCAGGGATATCGTGCTGTGGACAAGGAAATCCGGATTGGGAAACGGTTCAGTCTCAACTTCATCAGTCAACGGTTTAAGGATCACTACATTGACCGCTATATTACCGTTCTCGGACAATTAGCAAAGTAGCGGATTAGCGAGCCCTTCACGCAAGAAGTTGACGCTGTAGCAGAAAAATTGGTGATGCCATAAAAAAGGAACGACTTAAAACAAAAAGTATCGCTGCGCCATTGGCAGGACAGTTGCAGGTTCGCAGGTGAGCAGTTCTCCGTCAGCGCGGACTTCGTAGGTTTCAGGATCGACTTCCATCTGAGGCATAGCGTCATTGAGTTTCATATCGCGCTTGCTCAGTGTGCGAATGCCAGAAACCGCAAGGGCTGTTTTTTGCAAATTGAGTTTATCAGGGATGCCCTTTTTAAGAGCGGTTTGAGAGATGAAGGTGAAGGACGTGGATGCGATCGCGCCTCCAAAACTGCCAAACATCGGTCTCATATGAATGGGTTGTGGTGTAGGAATACTTGCATTTGCGTCTCCCATTTGTGACCACGCAATCATTCCCCCTTTGATCACCATTTCTGGTTTAACGCCAAACATCGCCGGACGCCACAAGCATAAATCTGCAATTTTGCCAGGTTCAACCGACCCGACATACTGAGCGATGCCATGAGCGATAGCAGGATTGATCGTATATTTTGCGATATAGCGTTTCGCTCTGTGATTGTCGTGGCGTGATGTATCTCCCGCTAACGCGCCACGTTGAACTTTCATTTTGTGTCCCGTTTGCCACGTGCGGATGATTACTTCTCCAATCCGTCCCATTGCTTGGGAGTCAGACGATATCATACTAAACGCACCCATATCATGCAGAATATCTTCTGCTGCGATCGTTTCTCGTCTGATCCGAGATTCTGCAAAGGCAACGTCTTCAGGAATGCTGGGATCGAGATGGTGACACACCATTAGCATGTCAAGGTGTTCGTCTAATGTATTGAGTGTGTAAGGACGGGTGGGATTCGTTGAGGAGGGTAGAACATTAGATTCACCACAAACTTTAATGATGTCGGGCGCGTGTCCGCCGCCTGCGCCTTCAGTGTGATACGTGTGAATGACGCGATGTTTAAATGCTGCGATCGTATCTTCCACAAATCCGGCTTCATTTAAGGTGTCGGTGTGAATTGCGACTTGCACATCGTACTCATCGGCGACGGTTAAACAAGTATCGATCGCAGCGGGTGTCGTGCCCCAATCTTCATGGAGCTTCAAGCCCATTACGCCTGCTTTAATTTGTTCTTCGAGAGCGGCGGGTTGGCTCGCGTTGCCTTTGCCCAAAAATCCAATGTTCATTGGGAAGGCATCGGCAGCTTGCAGCATTCGGTAAATATTCCAAGGCCCAGGGGTGCAAGTCGTAGCGTTTGTGCCTGCCGCAGGCCCAGTTCCGCCGCCGATCATGGTCGTGATGCCCGAAGCGATCGCAACTTCGATTTGCTGCGGACAAATAAAGTGAATGTGTGTATCAATGCCGCCAGCGGTGAGGATCATACCTTCGCCTGCGATCGCCTCGGTTCCAGGCCCAATGATAATGGTGACATTATCTTGAATGTAAGGATTTCCGGCTTTGCCGATCGCCGCAATCTTACCGTCTTTAATGCCGATATCTGCTTTGACCACGCCCCACCAATCGAGGATCAGCGCATTGGTAATCACGGCATCGACGGCTCCATCTTCATTTGTGATGGGAGATTGTCCCATGCCATCGCGAATCACCTTGCCGCCGCCAAATTTGACTTCTTCACCATAGGTGGTGTAGTCCTGTTCGACTTCGATGATCAGTTCCGTATCGGCTAATCGGACGCGATCGCCTACAGTCGGACCAAACGTTTCAGCGTAGGCGCGGCGATTCATGCGGTAACTCATGGGGAGTCCTCTGGAGACTATTTAATCCGAATTTACCATACGTGTTCCAAAGGCACGATTCCAGAGGCGCGCTGAGCGCGATTAGTTCTCTACTGTGTGATGGTGATGTGATTGGGTTGAGATGAGACGCGGTTCGTATGAAATTGTGCTCGGCACTTAGCGCACCATCGCGTGG
The DNA here is from genome assembly GCF_059501405.1 of Myxacorys sp. Taxonomy (NCBI): domain Bacteria; kingdom Bacillati; phylum Cyanobacteriota; class Cyanophyceae; order Leptolyngbyales; family Leptolyngbyaceae; genus Myxacorys; species Myxacorys sp. The sequence continues at coordinate 62,910 of NZ_JCACCM010000116.1, read as the reverse complement.
TCACCGGACGACGCTACTTTACTGCGTATTTGATTCTGTATCTTATTTAGTGTTGGTTTGAATGAAGTTAAAAATCTGTATTTGAAGTTTCTGTTTTTCTTTCCAAAGCATGTTGGCGTGATTGGCAGACTGGATTGCATAGAACATTTTAGGCTCAGGTGCAGAATGGTGGAGCGACTGCCCATCTTCAAAAAGAATGTAGTCGTCTGCGGTTCCGTGGGCGATGAGAATAGGACAAGTTATTTTTTGCACGTTAGCGATCGCAGATACGTCTTTGATCAGAAACTGCCCCATTTGTTCTGCGTTCGCTTTGGCGCGATCGCGCCAAAGCGCTGGCAACCAGGGTGATCGTCGGGTAATCATTTGGTCAAGATCGGCAAATGCACCAATGGTGACAAGAGAGTGAATGCGGGTGTCACGAGCCGCAGCGGATATGCCAACTACTCCGCCTGCCGAAATACCGAGCACAGACATACGTTTGACTCCTCGCTGCTGCAAATTATCAATTAGTCCACTGACTTCCTTCCATTCGTGAAAGCCGTAGGTGAAAAATTCACCACTACTGTTTCCGTGTCCTCGCAAGTCGATTGCGGCTAGACTCATACCTTTTTTCCAGAGCGGAAGCGCAAACTCTAACAAGTCTTGCCGAGTGCCACCGAGTCCGTGAAGCAAGATCAACGTAATAGGAGGTTCTAAAGATCTGGTTTTTGCTGGAATCCACCATCCAGAAACTTGAGTTCCATCTGCAATAGAGAACTGTATGTTTTCTGCGATCGCACCATATTGCCTTAGAATTTGAGGCTGAAAAGCAACCGGGCGTTTGTAATGGCTGAGGAGTGAGTAGGGCAGCCAATTGTCGATCGCGACTAATATTACAATGATGACTATCCCAAAGGCGATGAGCGTTTGAAGTGTTTTTTTACGAGAACTGAATCTTCTAGCGTTCACAATAATCCCTTTAGATGCATCTTGTGATCACAGCGCACCACTCTTGCGATCTTCAGATACTGATTCATGTTGTATCGGCCTTCACACGCGACAGAGGCAGAGGCAGAGGCATAGACAGCAGTACATAAAGCTTGTACATCGCATTGAAAGACAAAATGACAACTTAGGGAACGTAGACTGGCATCGGTTGGATATTCAACTCTTTGCGAATATCCTCGACCGATCTTTCCCAATGGTCTTCCCACTTTTGGGCAAGTAATGGCTTTGCTTTTGCACCCATGCGGTAGCCTGCGGCAATGCGATCGAGCAATCGATCTAATCCATCTGGATTGCTAAGCAAGGTTTGCAGGAAGGCTCCCGCGATCAGAACACCAGACAACGTGCGACGAGTTTGAGCGACTTCAAAGGATTTGAGACCGAGTTCTCCGGGAACATCGACACTAAATCCGGTCGCGACGTGCCAAATGTCGTGGGTTTGTCTAAGGCGAAACAGAAGATAGGTCGCATCATCAACCACATCGAGTTTTCGATAGAACCCCGGATCGAATCCTGACGATGAGATGTAATTGGCAAAGGCGAATCCCAAGGAGTGAGGCGGATACGTTAGGAGCTTTGCAATGTCTGGAGCCGGAGGCAGGTAGCGCTCTTGAGCAAGCTGTGCAACTTGCGGATCAGCCAACATGTATTTTACGGATGCGGCGAGCGTTTGCGGATGCGATCGCCGTAATGCATCTTCCACATCGTAAACTGACTCGGTTTGTTCAGGATCTTTGAGCAGCGTCATGACGCTTTTGATGGTGGCGAGATATTCTGAGTTCAAACGGCGCAAATCTTTCAAGTTCATTGCCAAACTCCAACGAATAGATACTAGGATTTAGACTTCTTTTTACTCTTCTTTGGTTTTGCGTCTAAGGCTCCTTCAATCTTGGCATTGAAGCCATACACCTCACGAGTACCCATTAGGGGAACTAGCGTCACCTCTCGCGTATCTCCTGGCTCAAATCGCACGGCTGTTCCAGCTGGAATATCGAGCCGCAGTCCACGGGCTTGCTCTCGGTCAAACTCCAACGCGGCGTTGACTTCGTAGAAGTGGAAATGAGAGCCGACCTGGATCGGTCGATCGCCGCTATTTGCCACTGATAGTGTCAACGTTTCCCGCCCAGCATTCAGTTCGATCTCGCCGTCTTCGACAAACAGTTCTCCTGGAATCATAGTGGTGCTACTCCTTGCGTGACGTTAGCGAATGGGATTGTGAACGGTGACTAACTTTGTTCCGTCGGGAAAGGTGGCCTCGACTTGGACTTCGTGAATCATCTCGGAAATGCCGTCCATGACATCCTCTCGGCTGAGGAGAGTAGTTCCGTAATTCATCAGTTCGGCAACGGTTTGTCCGTCTCTTGCACCTTCTAGAATGGCGGCGGACAGGAACGCAATCGCTTCGGGATAGTTCAGCTTCACTCCCCTCGCTTTGCGCCGTTCTGCCAATAGGGCAGCCGTAAAAATCAGAAGTTTGTCTTTCTCTTGGGGCGTCAGTTGCATGGTTACTCCTCAATATCAGCAGCAATGATAGTCTCAAGGTCAGCGATCAGTTGCGGCAGGTTATACGTTACTGTGTCCCACACAATATCTAAATCAATATCAAAATAACCATGAATAATGCGGTTTCTCATACTGATAACGGTTGACCAGGGAATCTGTGGCAACTTCCTCTGACGTTCTTTCGTAATTCGTGAGGCGGCTTCTCCCACAACTTCAAGACAACGAAACAAAGCAGCGGTTAACATTTCATCTGCATCCATCTCAGCACGAGACTTGTTCTCTAGAAATCGAACGGCTTGGCGAGCGTAATCTAGCATGTGCCGCAGCCGCGCATCATCATCTATGTTCATAGATGACCTGTGCAGAATCTAAGACTCGTTGACGAAAATAGCGGCTAATTTCTGCGGGAGTTCGGAGATCAACTTTACGCTTGAGCATTTCTGTTAACTCCACTTCCATTCCAATGAGTTCAAAATAACCAACTCTACTGTCTGGAATGAATTCTACTAGCATGTCAACATCGCTTTCTGGTTTGAAATCGTCTCTTAAAATTGAGCCAAACAGCGAGAGTTTGCGAATGGGATTGCGTTGACAAAACTCAGTAATCTGTTCGAGGGGAAGCTCGATGGGAAGAGTAAGCATGGGCGTTACCTCAGCTACAGTTGCCAAACTCTAGGAATGCAGACCGAACGATCGAACATCGTTTCTCGGATTAGTCGCCAAACGGCAATAAACCACTGACGCATTTCTATTGTAGAAGCACCGCGATATCGGCACAGTAATCCTGATTGCAAGCGAGTGACACCTGTTTCTCCGGCAGTGCCTAACCACAGCGATCGCAGGTCTTGCACAAGATCGGGGTTCACAAGTTGACCAAGGTAAGCAAAACTGCCCACCACGGGACATCCTGCCAGTCCGTGCGGGCTGTTAAATACAGCTTCATTGCCAGGAAGCCATTGTCTGTCAATCCACAGTGGGCGACCCTGCTGCCAAACTTCGGTGTGCGATCGCCACTCGCCACTGGTAAATCGCTCTCCTCGGGCGCTGCGTCCAAATCGGGTCATGTCCCAGCCGATCCAGTGGGCGCTGGGTGCGAGATTAATGCGCAGATCTTGGCGATAGAGTGCGCCGTCAAATACGATCGTTTCTTGCGGCAACCATTCTATAACTGCGCCTTCGTCTACGTTAATCTCAATAGTCTGACGGGCTTCTCTGCCGTTCGTGCGGTAAATTTTGGCGGCAGCAGGGGTGGTGATGAGGGCGCGGCTGTTGGGGTGGAGGCGGAGATCGAGGGATAAGCGATCTCCGCCCACGATTCCGCCTGCGGTGTGCATAATGACGCCGTGACAAACTTCATTGCCTTCGGGGTAGAAGGGGCGCTGTACCTTGAGAGGAGCCTGTCCCAAGTTCTCAGTTAGCACCGTTGCACCATTGCGGTTGGCAAACTTCAGAGATAGAGTGCCGTGCCAATTGGTGGAGACAGATTTGGGGGAGGAAGAATGAGGTTGGTTCACCGAACAAAGCCTTGGGCTAAGCGGTGTTAGCCTGGTGTTAAGCGTAGCGCGTTTTAATTCGTTTTTGCAGGAATTAAGAGCAGATTCGAGATGTAGTGCGCTTTGCTTCTAATTTCTATCACCGCAAAGAAGAAGGATTACAGGTTTCAAACCTTCTCTATAGCCGTTCTAGAATTCTAGAGAGCCGTCGCAGAAACCTCCTCTGCTTTGGCTTTAAGACGACTAGCGGTGCTGCGGCGAATGCGATCGCTCTTCTTCACTCCCCCGGCCATCTCATATTCACTACTGTCTTTGCCGTATTTGAACGCCACCCCAATCAGCATTTTTTCGGCAAGATCATTCAACGTGGTTTCTAAAGTGTGAATCTCAGCTTTAGATGAATCGATCACGGACAGCGCCGTGTTATAGGCACTAATTTTGTTGCGTAACTGCTCGATCAGTTGAGTGATGTTTCTTAAGTCGCGATCGTCGCCAAAGTTCATCAGCGGATCGATGGCTTGCAGTCCGGCAACGCGCAGTTCAATCCGCTCTAATGTACGCGATGTCTTTTTAAGGCGAGGCATAAGTAGAGTTTCCTAGGTCAGGTGTATAGCGCTAGTCTGACCTATTTCCCCTGCTTTTCGGGTCAGCAGAAGACACAAAAAAGCATGTTGTTTTCAAGAAGATTTTGAGGCGGCTTCAGGGATGTTGCGGAATCAGAAAGCTTAACTTCACAGGATTGGGACAAGCTTTATCGGAGCTTATTTGTAACTGTTGTAGCAGTTCCGTAAATCTAATCAATTTTCTGTGTTGTTACCACAGGATTCAAAGTCCTAACGACAGGGTTTAGAGTACTAACGACAGAATTTAGAGTGCTGACCAAGAGGTTTAGGCGGGTGATCAGAAGGTTTGAGTTGGTTAGGAGCACGATCCCTCGGAGCATGGGAGCGATCGCGATCTTAACAACAAGGTTTAAGTTAATTACAAGTCAGTTCGTTCCCGTCTTGGGATGAGTCCGGCTCTCAGCCTGCCATTATTTCATTTCGTCTCGCGAAGCAGGTCAAAGACCTCCCTTATTCGCCGTCCTGAAAGATTGTTTCATTTTCCTTACGCCACGCAGGATCAACAATGCAAATAAACACCAGCGCCTCATCACCACTATTGTGAATATACTGTCTCGCATTGGGCGGAATATAAATCATATCCCCAGGCTTTACGCTCTGAGCCTCATCGTCGATGTGCATTACGCCTGTGCCACTGAGAATGTAGTACACCTCGGATGTAGTGAGCGCGTGAGGAATCGAGGTTTCTCCAATCGCAACGATCGCATGAGCCAAACTGTAGCGCAGATCGATCGCCTGCTTATCGGGATGCAGCAGTTCGCGCAACCTCGTGCCGTCGCCTGCAATAAATTCTGGGCAGTCATTTAACGGTCGAACAAGCATAACACCAAGCAGAAAACTGGTTTTATCCTACCGTGATCTGCAAATTAAGACGTTGGGTTGGGAGAATAATCGGGACACGAGATGGCGTCTTCCGATAACGCATCTGTCGGACGCACCGTGCATTTGAGATTATAATCACCTGTGAAAAACTGACAGTTCGCGCAGGGAATCTGATGCAATCGTCTCGCGGTTTGGGTGGTCTCCCGAACCGAGGAATAGACATTCCACACCATCAGAAGGGTAAAGCCCCAAGCGAAAGCAAAGCAGATGGGAACCAAAAATGGGTGAAGTGTGTGGAGGATCACCCGCAGAAGAGCAAATACGTAGTCCATAATGAATGTCGTGAAAAAGTAATTCAACTCGGGAAATCTGAGTCTTAATATTAGTAACGGCGTCCGAATCATTCTCCCCACTCAAGCATTATCTAACAGTCCCTCACTGCTCTACCTAAGATAGACATGAAGATTTCCTTATCCTCCAATCCCGCTCACTCACAGCAAGTTAAACAACGTCTTGCCAATCCAGAGGAGTCTTTATCTTATGAATTAGGTAAAGCTGTTCAAGAACTGCCGCCCTTTTACACGCGCTTTCTAGCTGGAACCATTAGTGTGCTGGTGGTCGGTACGATCGCTTGGGCACATTTTAGCGAAGTGGATGAAGTTGCCAACGCCAACGGAAAGCTAGTTCCATCGACCGAAGTTCGTCCGCTGCGAGCCACTAGCGCCGGGGCTATCACAGATATCAAGGTCAAAGCAGGCGATACAATCAAGAAAGGCGACCTGTTGATTACGATTGATCCAGGAGCCGCCGAAACAAGTATTGAAAGCTTGACCCAAGAGGCAAAGAAAATTGAGGAAGATATTGCCCGATTAGAGTCAGAAAACCGAGGGCAAGCTAACGTCGGCAACACCGAACAAAATCAATTGCAGGCGGCGCGTCAGCAAGAGTTTCTAGATAAGCAGGCGGCGGCCGTGGCAGAGGCCAATCGTCAAGTCGCCACCGTGAGTGAGGCTCAAACCCGTCTAGAGCGGTTTCAAGAGAGCTTAGCGGGTGCCTATGCAACCTTGAAGAACGCTAAATCGAACAAGGTGGACGCCGAGAGCAGTCTAGCGATCGCACGGGAACGGGAAAAGCGGCTCAGTAGCCTCGAAAATAGCGGAGCCGTGCCTCACCTCGAGTTGCTGAACGCGAGACAGCAAGTCGCCCAAGCCTCGCAGCAAGTCACGACCGCAGCCACTCAAATTACTGATGCTGAAACTCAGATTGTGTCGCTCGACAAAGAAATCGATGCCCAGCGCGATCGCATTCAACAGGCGCAGCAAGCCTACGAAGGTGCAAAAAGCACAGCGAAAGGGTTAGCGCCTCAGCGACAAGGTGAAATCCTGACAAAACTGAATCAGCGTCGTGAAGAATTGACGAAAAAGCGGGGCGAAATTGAGGTCGCCAAGAAACAACGCAGCGATCGTGAAACCATCAAAGCCCCATTCGATGGCACAATCTACAACGTCAAAGCAACTCAAGGTTCGATTCAGCAGGGCGAAGAACTATTGTCCGTGTCTCCGCGCGATCAGAATCTAGTTTTAGAAGTTAAAGTGCTGAACCGAGACATTGGCTTTATTCATGCTGGACAAAAAGCCAAAGTGAAATTAGCCACCTTTCCGTACCAAGAGTTTGGTGTAATTGAGGGCGAAGTCGTGGATGTTAGTCCAAACGCCGTGGTGGAGAAAGATGAAAACGGGCGCGATATGGGCCCAGTGTTTCCCGCCAAAGTCCTGTTGAGTAAAAAGATGATCCCCGTACGGGGGCGAGATGTCGAACTCACGCCAGGAATGGCAGCGACGGCTGACATTGTGACTCGCAAGAAATCAATTCTGTCTTTCATTATTGAACCTGTGACGCGTCGCTTCAGCGAAGCCTTCTCGGTGCGCTAGTTCACGGCTCACTCATTTAGCAGATCTGAATCTTCAGATAATTCTGTGATCTGCAAAACTACGCGATCGCCATGCCCGACTGCGATAAATTCAGAGCAACTTGTGCTGGTTGCGCTTCAGTGCAATCGGCGCAAGCACGGACGAGTGATCCCCTCAAACTCACCGTGTCATTCTCAGTCCTACGCTGAGTTCTTCAATCTAGAGGCGGGGAGCATTGAGTCAACGGGGAACCCAGCTTCCTCTAGGTCTTCGATGGGCAGCTTGTAATCATGGGCAGCGTCTCTCTAGCAGGAGGGGGCGGATCAGTTTGAGGAATCGAAGGAGATGCCTACATCATTAGTATCACCAAAAAAAAGTATCACCAAAAAAACGTCTTTATTGCTATTATGAATAGCCATGCCCCAATCCCGAATGATTCTTTGTTCTACTTCCATCGCAGAAAACAGTTTAACAGAACGTAATAATTGTAAATCTGCGCTATGATATAGATCAACACGACAGCGATTGCATCTGTCTGTATCCATTGACGCGAGTTTGCAGAAGTGGGTCGTAAAGCGGGGGGTAAACCGTCGCAGCAAGCAATTCCTAGCAGGAGCTTGCACTGTAATCGCCGCGGTTTTAGATTTCGATTGACCTTCCTTTACTTCCTCAGTTCTAACTACATGGGCAAAAAGCCAACGATTGCGATCGCTCACTTGGGTTGCGAAAAAAACCGAATTGACACAGAGCACATGCTCGGCTTGCTAGCACAAGCAGGCTACACCGTAGACACAGATGAAGAAATTGCAGATTTTGTCATTGTCAATACGTGTAGCTTTATTCAAGCCGCGCGAGAAGAATCAGTTCGCACTTTAGTCGAGCTAGCAGAAGCTGACAAGAAGATTGTGATTACAGGCTGCATGGCGCAGCACTTTCAGGAGCAATTGCTCGACGAACTTCCGGAAGCGGTTGCATTGGTCGGGACAGGCGATTACCATAAGATCGTTAACGTACTTGAGCGGGCGGAAGCCGGAGAGCGAGTGAGCGAGGTTTCGCTTGAGCCGACTTACATCGCCGATGAGACGACACCCCGGTATCGCACAACTACTGAGGGAGTCGCCTACTTAAGAATTGCTGAAGGCTGCGACTATCGATGTGCATTTTGCATCATTCCCCACTTGCGAGGGAATCAGCGATCGCGCTCGATCGAATCGATCGTGGCAGAAGCCAACCAGCTTGCTGCTGAAGGAGTTAAGGAGATTATTCTGATCTCCCAAATTACGACTAACTACGGCCTTGACCTTTACGGTGAGCCAAAGTTAGCCGAACTCCTACAGGCACTGGGCAACGTGGATGTTCCTTGGATTCGGATGCATTACGCCTATCCGACTGGGCTCACTCCAAAGGTGATGGAGGCCATCCAAAATACTCCAAACGTGTTGCCCTATTTAGACTTGCCGCTTCAACATTCTCATCCTGAGATTCTTAGAATGATGAATCGCCCCTGGCAAGGGCGGGTCAATGATGGGATCATTGAGCGGATTAAGACCGCGATTCCGAACGCAGTCTTGCGAACCACGCTGATTGTCGGATTTCCCGGTGAGACTGACGCGCACTTTGACCACTTAGGGCAGTTTGTGCAGCGTCACGAGTTTGATCACGTTGGGGTGTTCACGTTTTCTGCGGAAGAGGGAACCCCTGCCTATGATCTTTCTGATCAACTGCCCCAGTCTGTCATGGATGCGCGTCGGGATGCCCTGATGCAGATCCAGCAGCCGATCTCGCTTAAGCGAAATCGAGCAGAGATTGGTAAGGTGGTGGATGTGTTGATTGAGCAAGAAAATCCGGCAACAGGTGAGCTAGTCGGGCGCTCTGCCCGCTCTTCTCCGGATGTGGATGGACTCGTTTACGTCCAAGGAGAAGCGTCGTTAGGTTCCCTAGTTCCGGTTGCGATCGCAGATGCCGACATCTACGATCTCTACGGTCGCGTTGCCACCGCCGCCGATCTGATGCAGCCCCCGCTGCTAACGGCTCGATAAGATTTCAAACAGAATTGAGACCAGCCCTTCTTGATTCATTTGATCGTCTCAAATTTCGATTTTCCTCACACTGTTCGTACAGCGTTTATTCAGTACACAGTTCACCTTTCACGCGCCCTGAGTGGCAATTTCAGCAGAACTACTTGGGACTGACTCGTATCAGACCCAATTCAACCCTGCTGGTTGGACGATAGATTCACGGCAGCCTTGCCACGACCGAATGAAGGGTCTACCCTTCAAAGGTTATTTTCCCGCAGTCTATGTCTGACATCCCCTGATTGCCCTGTTTGGCGCATGTCTTTGACCTTATAGGAGATGTAATGACCCTTTCATTCCAAAGCCTCGGATTATCTGAAACCCGCATTCAACAGCTAGAGCAGCTTGGTTTTACTGCTCCGACTGAGATTCAAGCGCAAGCCATTCCTCACCTGTTAGCAGGGCGGGATGTCGTTGGACAGGCGCAAACGGGAACAGGCAAGACGGCGGCATTTGCGCTTCCCATTTTGGAGCAAATTGATTCAGCAGCTCCAGTCACGCAAGCTTTGATTTTGACCCCGACTCGCGAACTGGCCATGCAAGTTTGCCAGGCTATTCGAGGGTTCAATGAAGATCGTCGAGTGAAGACAGTGGCGATTTACGGCGGACAGTCGATCGAGCAGCAAATTTCTGCTCTCCGTCGCGGCGCTCAAATTGTCGTTGGGACTCCGGGACGCGTCATTGATTTGCTCTCTCGCGGAGCGCTCAAACTCGACAAGCTAACGTGGATGGTGCTTGACGAAGCCGATGAAATGCTCAATATGGGCTTCATTCAAGACGTGGAGAAGATTTTGAATCAGGCTCCAACAGAGCGTCAAACCGCCTTTTTCTCGGCAACCATGGAGCCGTCAGTTCGCAAACTGGTGTCAAAGTTTCTGCGATCGCCCATCACGGTCACCGTGGAGCAACCTAAAGCCGCTCCAAATCGGATTAATCAAGTTGCCTACTCTGTTCCGCGTGGATGGACAAAAGCACGGGCAATCTTGCCGATTCTTGAGCTTGAAGATCCCGAATCTGCGCTGATTTTTGTGCGCACCCGGCGAGCAGCAGCTGAACTAACTAGCCAACTGCAAGAAGCAGGGCACAGTGTGGATGAGTACCACGGTGATTTGAGCCAAAGTCAGCGCGAGCGGCTGTTGCTTCGGTTTCGTCAGCAGCAGATTAAGTGGGTAGTTGCCACCGACATTGCAGCTCGCGGTATTCACGTGGACGATTTGACCCATGTGATCAACTATGACCTACCGGATAGCGTCGAAAACTATGTCCACCGCATTGGTCGGACAGGACGTGCGGGCAAAGAGGGAACCGCAATCTCGCTGGTTCACTCGATGGATCGTCGTAAACTGCGTGACATTGAGCATCACGTGCGACAGCGCTTAGAGTTCAGACCGATCCCGACTCGTGCTGAAATCGAAGGTCGCTACTTAGAGAAGCTGCAAGGCCAAGTCAAAGAAGCGCTCTCTGGTGAACGGATGGCATCATTCTTACCGATCGTGTCTCAGCTTGCCGAAGAATATGAACCGCATACGATCGCGGCGGCAGCGTTGCAGATGATTTACGATAAGACCCGTCCCGCTTGGCTGACGATGGGCAGCGATCCGGTTGAGGACGAGTACACTCGTTCGGGTGTGCCGAAGCCGAAGCCCGCGAAGCGGAACAGACCGTCGAATCCGAGTGGCAAGCGAGCGCCATCAAAAACACCCGCACCGTCGAAGTAATTCGCAAGTTGTGGCTTAATTCGTGACGTGGAATTGGAAGTTATTCTGATCTCACGTCACGAATTGTGGTTTCTGGTGGAAATTGAGGGTATGCCTATTTTATCGACTGATTTACTTGCATATTATCGAAGCCTGACAGCGCGATCGCTGACGGTGGTGGATCTTGAAACAACCGGACACAAACCGCCGCGATCGCGGGCGATCGAAGTTTCGGTGCTTCATGCAAGTTTGGAAGATGGCATTCTGCACCAACAGACGAGCTTGATCAATCCTCAAGTTGAAGTGCCGTCAATGATTACGAAATTTACAGGCATCTCTCAGGAAATGGTGGATATGGCTCCGCTGTCAGCAGAGGTTTGGGAGCAATTTTTACCGTTGCTGAGTGAGGGTGTGATCACAGCGCATAATATTACGTTTGACTATCCCTTTATTCAGGGCGAATACCAGCGATTAGGAATTCCCTATGATCGTCCTGAATCTGAGCAGCTGTGTACAGTCAAGCTTTCTCGGATCATGTTGTCTGAGTTGCCCTCGCGCAAGTTGCCGGATTTGGTTCAACATTTTCAGTTTCCGGTCGGAGAATCGCACCGGGCTGAGGCAGACACGATCGCGTGTTGGCTGCTTGCAGAACGGTTGTTAAAAGAAATTCATAACGAAGATGATGAGACGGTTTTAGCTCGATTTGGTGAGCAATTATTACCGCTTAGTGAAGCGTCTAAATTTTTGGGATGTTCACAGAAAGCCGCGAGTTTTCGGTTGATGGCTGCTGGATTTGAGCCTTATGTTTCCCCTCGGAGCGGTGCATATTTGTTTCGCCGCCACGAGATCGAGCAGCTTTATTGGCAAAGCCATCAGCTTTCGATGCCGTAGCCTACATACATGATATCGACTTAATTTCTATCCATTTTTCAAACGCACCTTGCTGAATAGTTCAAATGCTCTGTAAGATGCTTTTAGTATAAATTTACTACCTACTCATGGCTAAATCAAAAGGTGGTTCTGGAAAGAATCAAGGACGCAAACCAGATTGGGAAGAAGAAGCTGAAAGCAGAATTAAAGTTCCGTTTAAGTTAGCTCAGGCTGAGCAAAAGAAAGCTCTTACACAGATTTGGTCAATCTTGAAGCACGCAGGATTAGATTTGTCGGATCTGGCTTCCGCTCTAAAGCAATCAGGATTAGAACTAACAGAACTAATTGCAGCTTTGAAAAACTCTGAGATTGACTTGATTTTGCCAAGCAATAATTGCTACTCAAAGAGCAAACCTCGTCTCTACCGAATCTACTCAACGGCAGTAGCTGCAAGTTTTGAAGTGATTTCCTTAGATGATGCTACTGCGGGTGGATATGAGGAATGTGATTTAACTGATTTATTAATTAAAGCACCAGAGCGAACAATTTTCTTAAGAGTAATTGGTAACTCTATGGTTGATGAAGGCATCTATCCCGGATCTATCTTAAGCGTTGAGACGCCTGATAGAAGTTGGAGTAAATCTTGGCTACGCATTGAAAGCGGTAATATAGTCGTTGCTCTGATCGATAATGCTGACATTACAGTGAAACGATTTCGGAGAACTGACCAAGGCGAGTTTCTCGAACCTCGAAATCGGAATAGTAAAACACACAAACCCATTTTACTAAGAGACTCAAACTGTGAAGATATTGGGGTTCGCGAAGTTGAAATTCTCGGAATTGTCAGAAGCGTGACGCAGTTTTTTAAGTAAATTGAGTGCACTAGATGCAGAAATAGTTTCAGGAACTTATCGCTTGTTACGTAATTGGCGGCGAGCAAGAAGGCAATCGCGTAATCCATGAGATGGGAATCGACGTTCATTTTCTTCACGAACTTGTTTAGCGTCTTGCTGTTGCTGCTGGAGATACGTCTCGACTTCGCTTTCATGGCGTAAGTAATAGCTAATAACTGCATATACATCCGCTAATTCCAACGAAGAATACTGCTGTGCGATTTCTTCAGCAGTTGCACCCTGCTTGAATTCAATCACAACCGTGTCTAATGGAACTCGTGTTCCCCTCACGAGAACAACTCCATCTTTTGTGTAAAGAGGAATGGGTTCGGCTGTAATCACTAAGCTCATATCTCTGATGCTGCTATCTAAAAGTTAGTATACTTCCATTCATCTGTGGAGAGTCGTTTGCTGTGGCTGCCAAATTAGTTGCTGACGAGAACTTTAAAGGTGCGATCGTTCGAGGTTTACGCCGCCAGCAGCCAAGTTTGGATGTTGTCCGCATACAAGATGTTGGCTTGGACGGATCTGACGATCCTGATATCTTGGAATGGGCAGCACAAGAACAACGAATTCTGCTAACTCACGACGTTAAAACAGTCACAAAATACGCTTATCAAAGATTAGCGGTAGGCCTACCCATGCCTGGGGTTATTGAAGCAAAGCAAGATGCGCCCATCGCTCAGGTAATTGAAGACATTCTATTACTAACAGAATTTGAGGATGAGTTGAAATCACAGATTCGTTACGTTCCACTGAAATGACAATTGCTCGATTTTGCTGAGTGCGATCGAGCAGCTTTACTGGCAGAGCCATCAACTTTCACTGCCGTCTTCCTAATTTCTTCTCAGCTAAAACCTCAGTAATTATTTTCGATATTAGGGTAGGGTTCATTGATTGTTGTGGGTTCCACGACCTCCTTAGCTGTCCATTTTACCCACCTCTCACGCCATGCTGTTTGTTGATACGAACTACTAAGCCAATCCTGAATTGGCTGTCATTCAGCTTGCTCCCTTCGGCAACGAAATTGAGCAAATTGCCCAAATGCTCAAAGGACACTCCCGTATTTCCAGATGCAAAATCACCCGACTCAATCAGTTGAGTTACTTTGCTACGCGCTGTGAAAATTACCAGGCGATGTGAACCATACCACTGCTATCGTACTTTGGCTTTGAGGGTTTAAAGCATACTCTAGGGGGTGACGTTTAGAACGTTGAGACTAATCGTGACCATGGTGAGGAATAGGATAAAGCCAATCGTATCAAGCAGCGTTGTCACGAGTGGACCACTCATCAAGGCTGGATCAATTTTCAGGCGAACAAAACCAATGGGTAACAACGTGCCCAGCGTGACTCCGACTAAACTATTGGTTGCCATCACCAGCCCTGCCATGAGGGAGACCCAGCGTTCTTCTGGCTTTGTCCAAATAAGAGAGATCAGCACCATGGCCATACCCAGCGCGATCGCAGTTCCTAATCCTGCCGTTAGCTCCTTTCGCAGGATTTTAAGCGTATCTTGCGGCGTCACTTCCCCAACACTAAGCGATCGGATGGTCACGGTTAAGGTTTGAATGCCCACGGTTCCGCCAGTGTTCGAGAACAATGGCATCACCACTGCTAAAACAGGGACAGCCGAGATCGTCGTTTGAAAGGGCGAGATCGCGCTGGATGCACCAATGTACAAACCCATAATGGCAAGCAGCCAAGGCAACCGACTTTTGATTTTTGAAAGAGGTGACGACAGAGAGGATTCGCCTCCATCTACCACACCTGCCAAGCGTTGAATATCTTCTGTGGCTTCTTGTTCAAGAATATCGACCACATCGTCTACGGTGATGATCCCGACGAGGCGATCTTCGCGATCGACCACAGGGACAGCCAACAAGTCATAGCGCTTCATCAGTTGCGCCACTTCTTCTTGCAGCATTTCGGTTCGCGCTTTGATCACCCGATCGCTAGCAATGTCCTCAATCCGGGCATCTGGAATCGAGAACACCAACTGTCGTAACGACACAACCTGTTTTAATTTACGGTTGTTATCGGTGATGTAAGCGTAGTAAACCGTTTCTTTATCGCGGTCAGCTAAGCGAATTTTGCTGAGAGCTTCCCCTACGGTTAAGCCCTGCCGCAAGCGGACATACTCGGTGGTCATCACCCGCCCAGCTGTGCCTTCCGCATACCCTAAGATGGTTGCCGTGGCTTGACGTTCTTCGGGACTCAATTGCTGAACAAGCCGCTTGACGATGCCAGCGGGCAACTCATCAAACAGTTCCGCTCGGTCATCGGGACGCATTGCCTCAATGACGTGAAACATTTGGGCATTGTGCAGCGAACCAATCAACTCTTCGCGGACATCGGGAGGCAGATACTCAAATACGTCTGTTGCCTGGGTTTTGTTGAGTAACCGGAACGCGATCGCGCGGCGCTCTTCAGGCAGTCCTTTAATGTAGTCGCCCACGTCGATCGCAGGCATTTCATTAAGCTCGATTTTGAGCCGATTTAAATCATCAATTTCAGACAGAGACGTCCGAGCTTCCTGGGTGAGCATGTATTATGACCTCCTCAAATCATCCCTCGCGCTGGGAGACTGAGGCTGCCAGGCTAAGGGAGCTATCTAGTGTTGGATAAATGGACGACGTCCATGAACTTTACAAAATTCAACATCAATATCTGTTGCAGATATCGCTATAAATATGCTACCCCTGATGCAGCAATTCCACAATGTCATAAAGCGTACTCTATAAGAAAGTCCCTCTTTGGATAAAGATTTTCCTTAAAACGCTCAGTCTTGCTAAGCGTTATTCTTCTTTCCTAGGGTTGATGACCAAAACAGGAAAGGTCTCTAAAGGTACTTAAAGAAAACTAGCATTGATGAAGTTTTTCCTACACAGTAAAAAAACAGTGAGTCCACTCTTTCAAAGAGGTCTTGCTAACTCCTCTCAGGTGTCTCAGCGATGTAAAGGTTTGCAAGATTTGCAAACCTTTACATCGCTCAAGTCTCAAGGTATTTACCTTCTGCTTGTTTTTCTAATCTTGCTTTCAGGATGTCAATCGACCCCTAATGAAGCTCCGCGTCCTTCTGTTTCAGCCGCTTCTCCAGCTCCAAGCCCTACGGTTCAAAGCGCTAGAAAAGTTGTCAACAAGCCGAAACCTCCTGATAAGAACACCCTTCCAGTGACGCTTTATCAGCTTGATAATCAATGTAATAAGTTTGTGCCGCAGAAAGTAAGAGTATCTAAAACGAAGACGTTAGAAAAAACAATTGGTCGGGTTCTAGAAGATTTAGATAGCGATGATTTTAGTTTATCGGGATATCGAGTCAACGTTAAAAAAGGCGTCGCAACGATCGATTTCCGAATCGCTTCAGGAGCGAAGCGGCAATTAAAGTCGCTCTCAAATTGTGAACAGTTAGCCCTGTATGGCAGTCTGAGAAAAACGTTGACGGGCAATAAAGTGTTAAAGATTAAGTCGGTGCAGTTTACCGATCGCGGACAGAAGCTTAAACCGTGAAAAGAAGAATCTGCTTTAGCAAGCCTACTCAGGGAGAATCTTAGGGTTTGCTAAAGTTTCTACACGTTCGGTTTACGTTACTTTAGAGTTAGCAAACTAGCTTGAGGGTGCGCCAATCTCTCTTGTACACTCCGAGCAATCTTTATTACTAGGTAGGTTCATCATGGATGTCAAACTTGTTTTAGTCGTCTTAACCGGGCTTTTTACGATCGCATGTCTATTTTTTGGGACGCGCAACGGATTCTACGATACCGACAACTACCATGGTAATGGCTCGGCTCACTAAAGCATTGGCTCTAGCTTCACTCGTGGGCTTCAGTTGTCCATGACCTAGCATTCACGATTTAGTGACGAACCTTGCGACGGTGCTGTTTATGGCATTGCCTAACGAACTGCGCCTAGTTTTACGTTACCTAAACGCGATTAGCATAGAGCGCATTCCAGAAGATCGCACTTCATCCTAAACTAGAGATAGCTCCTACCCTCCACTCAGACGACGGATGACTACGTGACTCAACTGGAATGCTTTCCCTATAGTGTCGGTCATGCAGACGAAGGAATATGTCTCCTCGTGCGGATGGGGCCTTATCGAATTTTGCTGGACTGTGGCTTATGGGATACGGCTCTTTTGCCATCCGATGTGCCGCCAGCCGACTTAGTGCTATGCAGCCATGCTCACGCCGATCACGCAAGGGGATTGCTACCGCTGCATCAAACCTTTCCTCAGTTGCCCATTTATGCCAGTGAGGTGACAACGCAACTGTTAGCGCTCAATTGGATCACAGAGCGATCGCAAGTTCCTCTGTTTGCCCAAGCGTTGCCGTGGCGATCGCCAGTCGAGTTTTTAGATGGATTGACGGCAGAACTGTTTCCGGCAGGGCATTTGCCGGGAGCCGCCGTAATTCTAATTACCTATACGCCGCGGGATACTAATGCTCGCCCGTACACGGTGCTGTACACCGGAGATTTCTTTCTGTCCAACTCGCGCCTGGTTGAAGGGTTGCGGCTAGAGGAACTGCGCGGACTAGAGCCAGATGTTTTGATCGTTGAGGGCAGTTACGGCACGGCACGCTATCCTCACCGTCGGCAACAAGAAAATTATTTGGCAGAGCGCATCAGTAATGCGCTGACAGATGGACAATCGGTGCTGCTGCCTGTACCAACTTTGGGTTTGGGCCAAGAGTTGTTGATGCTGCTGCGGAGCCATCATTCATTTACAGGGCGCGATTTAGATATTTGGGTTGATGGCACGATCACAACCGGATGCGATGCGTATTTGGATTTGTTGCCGCATTTTCCTGCCTCTGTTCAAAATTTTGCGCGTCACCAATCCCTCTTTTGGGACGATCGCATCCGTCCACGAGTGCGACGGCTCTCTCCTGATCAGCGCCAAGCTGTTGGCAAATCTCCATGTATTGTCCTGACCGATCTTGCTTTAGATTGGAATGCATTTTTTCAGACTAAGCCTTGGTTAGTGCTGTTACCTCAACATTTAGCCGACCCGTTTTTGATCCCCAATTCTGACGGTCTGGAGATGGAAACGTATCTTTTGGCGCAGCATGGTGATGGTCCTAGCACAACGCAGCTGATTCACAATTTGCGTCCGCAGCACGTGGTCTTTGTTCATGGAAATCCCAATTATTTATCTGATCTAACCGGGTTAGAAGAGTTACACAATCGCTATCACCTCCACTCGCCTTCGGCGGGAAGTTTGGTGGAGCTACCGATTGGAGAAACCTTCTTGCAGCCTGCTCCCCCGGAGACGACCTATGAGGGAGAGCTTTCAGAGTTTGGAACGATGGTAACGTTTACGCTACCCGATGCAATTACGGCTGACTCGCGCTGGCGGGGTTTAGCCGATACGGGGCTTGTAGAAGCGCGATGGCAAGGACAGGAGCTTGTGTTGCGCGGCCTGACGGAGCGGGAGTTGCTCAATCAAAATAGCGATCGCATCTCGCCATCCATCGATGGAACGCTAAAAGACTCCTGTTCTATCTGTCGTCACTATCGAGGACAGCGGTGTTGGAATCCAGCGTCTCCGTTGTTTAACTTTAAAGTAACGCCTGAAGGCTATTGTCCTGCCTTTGAGTCAAACCAAACTGACACCGCGCCGTCTGACCAGACTGAGGGAGAGTAATGATCGGGTCAGCCCCGCTGCGCAATGTGCATTTAGTGAGATCGCAACAGATGCAGGCACGATGATTGCAGGCACCGCAAATATTACGAATTGATAGGAGATCTTAAGGGCGGGTCTAAAGTGGTATCCGTGCATTTAGTGAGATCGCAACAGATGCAGGCACGATGATTGCAGGCACCGCAAATATTACGAATTGATAGGAGATCTTAAGGGCGGGTCTAAAGTGGTATCCTTGCAATCCGAAACTGGTTTTTAATTCACCGACTGTTAATTCACTGATTGTTAATTCACTGATTATTCGTTGTTCCTGAACCTCTAGATCTCGTGCGTTCCCCAATCTCTCCTAGTTGGTTTGTGTTTCTAATCGCGTTCGTTGCGCTGCGATTTGTCTTTTGGTTGAAAGCATTTCCAAATTCTGATGAGGCATACTATTGGCTTTGGGGCCAGCATCTCCAATGGTCGTACTACGATCATCCGCCATTGCAAGCGTGGGTGCAGGGAGCCTTTACCGCCTTATTTGGACGATCGGAGTTTGTGCTGCGGCTTCCCAATGTACTCAGTAGTGCTGTTTTCTTTTATACGTATTATCGCATTGCAGTCTATCTGTATCCAAAGCAAACCCCACAACGATTTTGGTTTACTGTTCTGCTAGTATTCGCATCACCGTTATATTTTGTATTTCTAGGGTTAGCGTGGCCTGATCATCTCCTAATTACCTTCTCGTTAGTGTCTGCGTATCAGTTTGTTCGATTTGCGGATGGATTTATTGCCAACGGTCGAGGGGAGACAGGACGGTTGTATCTTTCCGCAGCCGCGATCGCACTCGCAGGGCTCTCGAAATACAATGCCGTGTTCGTGGGTTTAGGATTCCTCGCCACTATCCTAGCTGTTCCCCACTTGCGCCGTTTGTTACTCGATCGACGATTCTACATTGCAGCAGCCATTGCGATCAGCGCCCTCATTCCAATTGTGCTGTGGAATCACTCGAATGATTTTCAGTCGTTGCAATATTACCTTAATCGAAGCGTAAATCCAGTTGCTAATGGACTTAAGATTGGTGCATGTATTGGATTTTTGGGAGCATCCTATTTTCTGGTATCTCCATTTTATTGGAGAGGGTTCTTTCGAGTTTTACAAAATCGGACTCAGCTTAAAGATGTCACCTCTGTCTATCCGATTCTTGCCTTCTGGGTTTTTCTCATTTCTTCTGTTGTTCTGATTATTATTTCTCTCATTTCTGCTGCATTGTATTACTGGAATATCACTGCCTATATTCTATTATTTCCATTACTTCCGTTAGCATTTCCCAAACGCCCACCTCGGCTATCATTTTTGTATGGCTTACTGATCTCAACGCTGGTCGTCGTTCACTACGCCGTGCTTCCCCTATCTGCGTTTATGGATCAGACCGTTGACCCCGATTCGCGCATGTTGTTTGGCTGGCGTGAGGTTGCAAGTGAAGTCAGCCGTCAAACAAAAGAATTGGGAGCGCCTTTATTGATGACAACTGATTATCGCTCGGCATCTGCTTTAGCTTACGAATTGAACAATAAAGATGTGCTTGCAGTGAGCGATCGCGTCGATCAATTTGACTTTTGGCATTCAGATCGAGGCGAGCTAGAGGGCAAAAATGCCGTGATTGTTTGGGATGATTGGTACCCAGCAACGGGGAAACTACTGCCAAAGTTCGATCGCGTTTCTGAGCCAGTCACAGTTCCAGTCACCCGATTTGGAATTTTGATCAAGAACTACTATGTGCAGAAAGGATACTGGTACAAACCGTGACAGATTACATTCATTTAACCGACATTCGATGCTACGGCTACACGGGCGTATTGCCGGAAGAACAGGTGTTAGGGCAATGGTTTGAGGTGGATTTAACGCTGTGGCTCGATTTAGAAAAAGCGGGACAGAGCGATCGCTTAGAAGACACCCTCGACTACCGCGACATTATTTCGAGCGTCCAGCAGTTGGTAAAAACCTCTCGATTTGCATTAATAGAACGATTGGCAACCGCAATTGCGGAATCCGCTTTATCGCTCGACCGTGTCAGACAGGTACAAGTGAAATTAACTAAGCCTGCTGCGCCAATTCCTGACTTTGGCGGCAAGATTGTAATTGACATTACGCGCCTCAAATGACGGCATATTGCGAGCTCCCATTTCTTCGGGAGCTCGGAGCCTTTATTCAGCAAAAAGCCCCGTTTGGACTTTAATGGCTCAACGGGGCACTAGACGCAGTTAGGAGGTAACTATGCGCATTTAATTTATCGGAGAAAATCAAAAGATAAAGCAGATTTAAGAATGTCTTTATCCTGAGGCTAGTTTGTGAGCATGGCGCGTCGTTTCGGGCAGGCGATACTTCGTCGTGCAGCCCATCACGTACGATAAGGAAGTCTCTAAGCTGATGCGATGTCCTAACGAAATAAACAGAGGTTTCGTTTTAGGACGAGTTCGCAACACTGCCCCGATCTTCTCTCCTTTGTGCTGCAACTCCACCCAAGCACCTCGCTCCTCAGGAACCTCACCATACTTGCCAACTAACAGCGATTTTGCCACGCCGATCGTGGGCATATTCGTCAGCACGCCCAAGTGGCACGCAATGCCAAACCGCCTCGGATGCGCCAATCCTTGACCATCGCAGAGCAACAGATCGGGTACAGTTTGCACCGTCTCAAGCGCATCTAGCACCGCAGGCACTTCTCGAAACGACAGAAAGCCCGGAATATAAGGAAACGTTGTTGGACGCCACGCGATCGCATGATCGCAAAACTGCAACTCTGGGTAAGTCAGCACGGCTACCGCCGCCCTCGTGATTTTGCCGTCCTCCTCAAACCCAACATCGATTCCGGCAACATAGTTCACCACACCAAACTGATCGTGCGTCACCACCTCTTGACGCAAGTCTTGCTGAATCCCAACAGCAGCTTCTGCGGTTAATGTCCACTCGTGTCTCTGTTGTATCTTCATTCTCTAACGGTTTTGATTTACAAATCATGAATCTATCTCTATGTTCGATTCAACCGAATCGACCTAAAATGCGATATATCACTTCAGACGGGTGCAATGTTAGGACGACTGCTTGATGGGCGCTACAAGATTGTAAGAGGACTCGGTTCAGGCGGCTTTGGGCACACCTACACTGCCGAAGACACCAAACGACCCGGCAATCCTGTTTGTGTGCTAAAGCATTTGAGTTTTTCAACTCCTGATCCCATCATTTTGAAGCAAGCGCGACGCATGTTTTTTGCGGAGGCAGAAACGCTAGAGAAACTGGGAAGACATGATCAAATTCCGCAACTGCTCGCTTATTTTGAAGAAGATAACGAGTTTTATCTTGTTCAAGAATTTGTGCAGGGACATCCGCTCAGCGATGAGCTAGCCGCAGGTCAGAAACGATCAGAAGACTGGGTAATTGACTGTTTAGAAGATGTTTTGAAAACTCTAGAATTTGTTCACAGTCATGGCGTGATTCATCGCGATCTCAAACCGGACAATCTGATTCGGCGCGATCGCGATCAAAAACTCGTCCTGATCGATTTTGGAGCCGTTAAGAGTATCGAAACGTCGATTACAGAATCGCAGTCTGATACGGCTCTTAGCCTCCCGGTTTATACCTCTGGCTATGCTTCTAGCGAACAGTGTCTTGGAAAGCCGCATATCACTAGCGATTTGTATTCTTTGGGCATGATTGCGATTCAAGCCTTAACAGGCGTCCGCCCTGCCCAATTGCCTCACGATTCAAAGACGTATGAATTACTATGGCGCAACCAAGCCTCGGTGCGCGAAGAGTTAGCGATCGTCATCGAAACCATGACGAAATTTCATTTTGCCAATCGCTATCAATCGGCTACCCAAGTTTTAGAAGCTTTGGCCCACGTTAAAGAAGAGTCGCTGTTCACTCAAGCCCCGCTTTCCCTCATTGATGGACACCGCTTTTCCAATCTGTCTAACATTTCCGCTAACATTCAGGACTCATCTCCAAACAAGCCTAGCCAATCTACAAAATTGAAGATTGCCGCGATCGGGGCGGGCGCGATCGCGGTGCTAGGTGCATCGGCGTGGGCATTGTCTCGACAGCCTGATTCACCTCCATCTGTTCCCCCTCAAATCGCCAGTCCACTCAGTTCAGACCAAGACAAAATTAGCTATGGTGAACGGGTTTTGGGAGTGGGAGTGGGAGCCAACCTTCCGCTCAAACAGGAAGCGGCGGATCAGGTAGCGGCAGGCAATTTTGACATTGCGATCGCGGCGTTAAAAAAAGCCCGCGCTCTAGATCGATCTGACCCAGAAACGCTGATTTATCTCAACAATGCTGCAATTGCAACGGAAAAAGCCTATACGATCGCAGTTGCTGTGCCGCTTAAAACCCAACCTCAACCTGCAAACGAGCTTTTGCGAGGCGTAGCCCAAGCGCAAGAGCGGGTCAACACCTCTGGCGGAATTGACGGAACGAAATTGAAAGTTGCGATCGCCAGCGATGACAATAATCCTGATACGGCTCAACGCCTCGCCAAAATCTTGGTGAATACTCCAGCCGTTCTCGGCGTGGTCGGGCATGGCATTAGTGACACAACGTTTGCGGCGGGGGAAGTGTATCAGGCAGGAGAACTCGTGGCGATCGCCCCCATTAGTTCTGCCACGGAGTTATCCACGCTCAGCCGCTATGTGTTTCGGGCCATGCCGAGCGATAAACGTCCGGCAAAACGACTGGCAGACTATACGGTGAATCAGCTTAAGAAGCGGAAAGTCGCCATTTTCTACAATTCCACTAGCCAATACAGCACATCACTGAAAAATGCGTTTAAGGATGCGTTGTTCTTTGGTAATAAAGGCAGCACTGCCGAGATTGATTTTAATGCGCCAGACTTTGAGCAGACGGCAGCCGTTGATATGGCAATTCGCAAAGGGGCAGAGGTGCTGATGCTGGCTCCGGATAACAAATATGTCGATCGCGCTTTGTTAGTGATTGCGGCCAACCAAAAACGGTTGCCAATGCTGGCAGGAGATGTGATGTTTTCTCCTCGAATTCTCAGGAGTGGCGATGCGAGTACTGGACTAACGATCGCAGTTCCTTACTACCAATTAGAGGTCAATAACTCTCCGTTTCAAAAGCAAGCAATCAAGCTTTGGAATAACGCTGTCAACTGGAGAACTGTGCTTGCCTATGACGCCACACAAGCCCTGATTACCGCAATTGGGCGATCTCCGACTCGCAACGGAATTCGGAGTATTTTAGCGAAACCAGATTTTGTATCGCCTGGCGGAATTCATCCGTTTAGTTTTTCGACAGAAGGCGATCGCGAAACAAAAATTGCGCTGATGAAAGTGACACCAGCGCGAACAAAAGCCAAAGCAAAGCAGTACGAATTTCAGCCCGTTAGATAACTATTTTTGCGCGGGAGGAGTCACCGCTGAGGGAGCAGTTTGAGTCTGCTGGAGGCGTTGACGCTGTTGATCTCTAAACGCTTTTGCCGCCGCATCTAGATTTTCGCGTTGTTGCGCTCGAAACGCTGCCGGATCAAGCGGACTCTGAGAAAGTTGCTGAATCAATTGCATCAATCCTGTGGTGCTGCCATTGCTGCGGTTGTTAAACAAGTCAGTGAGGGAATCAGTGGACTGAGGATCTTTTAGAAGGTCAGCGCTATTAGGAGTACTACCAGGAATTTGAGCAAACGAGGCAGGCGCAAATGCAATTACCAATCCTACTCCTGCTAACAGACCCAACACAAACTTTGCCATAACCATTAACTCCCACTACGTGATACTGCAATTCTACCCAAGACGGGTTTTTCTGAAAAATGCTCCCCAAAAAGAGTTTTTTTTAGGCAAGGCGACGACGCAGCAAGGGTTGAATGCTGATCAAGGCAAGGGTGCAAAATCCGACTAGGATGAGCAGCGCACCACCAAGAGACACGTTGCCGAAAGGCGCTTGCATAATAATGCTGCTAAAACTCCAATCGTTGTGAAGATAAAGATAGCGAATGGGTTCGATCGCATAACTCAACGGGTTGAGAGTCGCAACGACTTGCAACCACTTGGGCATAAACGATAATGGCACAAGTGCCGTACTTGCAAACAGTAGCGGTAGGTTAGTGACGAAGATAACGGCAATCAGTTCAATATGCCCTGGCAAAGCAAACGCAAGTCCAAGACTCAATCCAGTCACTCCCAGCACGAGCAACAGAACGATGAATGCAACGAGGGCAAGCCCAAATGCGTTCGGCAATCCTGCACCGAGCAACGCACTCATCACCACGATCGCGGCTGTTTGGATCAAGCTCAAGGTCGTGATGAAGATTGCAGATGCCATTACGATCGAAAATCTTGATGCTAATGGCGCAACCAATAAGCGGTTGAGGAAACCAAACTCGCGATCGAACATGACCGGAAGCCCAGCATTAAGCGCACCACCAAATGCCGTAAAGACAATCACGCCCGCGCCGAGAAACTGACCGTAGCTGATGCGATCGCCAAACAATCCTTGGGGTGCGTTCTGAAACAGTGCCCCAAACAAAATCAGCCACATGAGCGGTTGAATAATGCCTGCCGCCAGTGTAGACGGACGCCGCTGAAGCTGAATAAACAACCGCCGAGTCAGTGCCAAGGTTTCTTGAACAAACTCCCCAACCAGATTTGGCTGAGACGGTGTAACTAAAGGCTTTTCACTAAGACCGCTTTTAGACGGGGTAAGCGTGCTGCTCATAATACATTCCTTTTGATAACAGAAGAACTAGCGCATGTTTTGCTTCTTCTCAGCTTTTGCATCTCGGCTTCCTGCCGCCGCCAGATCCGCATCTAACAGAGTGCGACCTGTCGCCGTGAGGTAGACATCATCTAAACTAGGACGCGACTGAGCAATGCCAAAGGTTGGGAGTCCAGCTTTTTGTAGCGCTTGCTGAACGCCCATTAACGCTTCGCTATTGGGGGTCACCACGAGATTAAGAGAATTGCCTTGAGCCGGATTGATAATGACCTCTTGAACGGTTGGCAAAGATTCTAGAAGAGATTTTGCTTGTTGAGCTTCGTCTGTGGGAGAGAATTCTCGAATCCGTAGCGTGATGCGATCGCCGCCAACTCGATCTTTCAATTCAGACGGCGTACCGGACGCAATCACCACGCCGCGGTCGATGATGGCAACGCGATCGGCGAGTGCATCAATTTCTTCTAAATAATGGCTCGTAATTAGAACCGTTGTTCCAGCTTCCCGCAATCGCCGCAAGAAATTCCATACAGTACTACGGCTCTCGATATCGAGTCCGACGGTCGGTTCATCTAAAACAAGAACATCAGGCTGATGAAGCAGTCCGGCGGCTAAATCGAGTCGCTTCTTGAGACCACCAGAGTAGGTTCCCGTCCGCTTGTCTGCCCATTCGTCTAGCCCTAAGAGATCGATCATTTCTGCGATTCGTTGTTTGGCAGTGGCTTTCGGCAGGTGATAGAGCGCAGCCTGCAACTCTAGAAGCTCTCGCCCAGTCAGAACCTTGTCGAGTGCCACTTCTTGAGCAATGTATCCTAGCCGCTGCCGAGCTTGACGAGGATTGTCAACAACTGAAATGCCAGAGACTTCGATCGTGCCTGAATCTGGTTCTGTCAACGTACACAAGCAGCGGAGTGTCGTCGTTTTTCCAGCTCCATTGGGTCCAAGCAGGCCGAAAATTTCACCCGATTGAACAGTGAGCGAAACATCTTTGACCGCTTCTACTGACCCATAGCGCTTCTGGAGCTTTTCGATGAAGACCGCAGCCATAGCCGGTACTCCTCTATACAAATCTCAACATGTCTACACCTATTGTAGTGGTTCTGGTGAACAGAGCAGGGGGTGTGGAGAAGCGATCTCCTGAGGAGGATTACCCTAATCGAGCGATGTACGTTGTCGCCGCATCGACAAGCTGATGAGTGAGCGGGAGGCTATCGATCCCCATACCCGCACAAAGCAGCATCATGTAGAAAATTGAGTATTTGAACGTTGCGCGTGCAACTTGCAGATCTGATGGCGTTTGCATCAATTTCCAAGCCTTTTGCACAAAAATGCCGTTTAGCAGCATCGCGATCGCGCCATACACCACGCCCATCACATGCAACGGATAGACCAACAGCAGCGTTGCTGGAATTAACGACAGCGTGTAGTAGAAAATTTGACGACTCGTAGACTCGTTGCCTTCTACTACAGGCAGCATTGGCACGCCGACCTTAGCGTAATCTTCGCGAATCAGGATGGCTAACGCCCAGAAATGCGGTGGTGTCCACAGGCAAATAATTGCAAATAGAACCCACGCTGCCCAGCTTAACTCGCCCGTCACGGCTGCCCAACCCACAAGCGGAGGGATCGCACCTGCCGCGCCGCCAATCACAATATTTTGAGTGCTATGCCGCTTGAGCCAATGCGTGTAAACCAGCACGTAAACCAGAATGCCCGACATTGCTAAACAGGCGCTGAGCAGATTTGCAAAGACAGTCAGCAGCGTAAACGAAGCGATCGCCAGCGCGATCGCAAAGATCAGCGCATCACGGGGACTGACCCGACCCGACGGAAGTGGGCGATCGCGCGTCCGCTCCATCACATAATCAATATCGCGATCGTACAAACAATTAATCGTATTCGCTGATCCAGAGGCAAACGTTCCGCTTAGCAACGTCACCAACAGCAATACTGGATCAACCTGTCCTTCTGCTGCAATCCACATTGCCCCTGCTGTTGTAATCAGCAGCAGCAAAATAATCCGAGGTTTTGTCAGTTGAACATAGCTTTGAATAATTTGTAGGAAATCTTGATTGCGGCGTGAAACGCCCGTCATTGCATTTTGCATTCGCGTATTCCATAAACGAGAGAGTAGAGACGCAATATATTGCGTTTAAAGATATTGGTCTAGCAAATATTGCGTCTTTATGTAGCCATTGTTCCAAGGATTGAATTGCAGCGATTGTTCAGTACAAATCGTGCAGAGCCACCTATCATTCCACCGTTGCAAGCGTTTCATCTGTTGATAGTGGTAATTGCACCGCTGCTTGATCCCGCAACGCCAAAACTGCAAAAACAATCAGCGTTCCCAACAGCGCAGCGCCCGTTGCCTGATGCGCTACCGTCAACGGCTCCACCTGCAATCGGAGTCGAAACGTCGCAACACCCAACGTAATTTGCAACAGCAACAGCAGCCCAGCAACATTCGCCAATTGCCGCAACGCAGATGAAAGTGCTGGAGTTCGCCAAGCCATGACGACCAGCATTAGCACCGCGATCGTAGGTGGCACAATTCCGGCAATGTGACTATTCATCACTGTGCAGAGCTTTGATGTCCCCAAACATTGGTGCAGTGCCCATTGAGAAGAAACTAATCCTCCCAAAATGCTTTGCATGTAGACCAAAACTGCCGCACTTACACCCACCCAGCGGAGTTTGCCGACGGTTCCAATTCCTTTGTAAACCACCAGGGAAGATCCAATCGCCAGCAGCGTTCCAAAGAACAACAGTCCGGTTCCAAGGTGAGCCGTCACAATATCAAATCGCAGCAACTCAGTCACCGTCAGACCGCCCAAAATTCCTTGAAAGACAACGAGAAACAGGGCGAAACTCGCAGCGCTCGGCATCCAGCGAGGCAAGTCCCGACGGAACCACCACGCGGCACCACAGAGCACGATCGCGCCAAAGCCAATCGTTGTGGCGACAAGACGATGAAACCATTCTAGAAAAACTTGCAGGTTCATCTGCTGCCGCGGCACAAGCTCCCCATAGCACAAAGGCCAGTCGGGACACGACAACCCCGCATTCATCACACGGGTAGCGCTGCCCAATGCCATTAGGAAGAGCGTCGCGATCGCAAGACCAAACACCAACCGCGTCATCCACACTCTAACGGCAGTAGATGAGGGCGAAGAAACAGGAGAAGAGTGAAGAATAGAATTTGACATCTGAGAAATTTGTTGTTCCGGTCTCTGAAGAGAAAATAAAAGTTCACGGAAATCGGAGCATCTGCTCTAAGTTCTACTTTAGTGATGGAATCGTTAATTCTAAACAGCTTTAGGGAATTCTTCGGATTCTCAATGGCTTCAAGTCAACCTTCCACAACGCTTCTGCTGTGATCCCAAAGAAAACATTAAGGATACTTCTGAAACAGAACACATCCCAAGAGGGGTGTCGTACCGTTGAGGGGGGAGTTAACCAATATAGAGGTTTTGGCGTTTCAGCTTAGAGTCAAACTGACATTCAGCCTTACTGGTTTTCGCGTTAGGATCTCTCTTGAGGGCGCTCTCCATCCAAAGCCCAAATACTAGAATTTCAAGCACTAAGATTTCAAACGTCTATTTTCAAATGTCTATGCTCTGAGCAAACAGACCGAGGGACAGCAAACCAGCCATAATCCATGTTGCCTTCTCCCGTTTAGTAGGTCTTCTTACATCCGATCCCACGTCCCCCATGAATGAGAGTGATGAGCCGTGAATATTCCAAGTCAAATTACAACGCTGCTCGCTGGTATTCTTCTGACCCTTATTAGCTTTTGGTACGGTCAGAACCACAATCTATTACCCGTTGAAGCCTCTAAGAATGCTGCTTCAGTAGACAATCTGTTTAACGCCATGTTGACGATTGGCACAGGTATTTTTCTACTGGTCACTGGCATTCTGATTTACAGCGCCATTAAGTTCAGACGTGCTCCTGACGATACGAGTGACGGACCGCCCGTACACGGCAACATTCCGCTAGAAATTCTCTGGACAGCGATTCCAGCCATTATTGTGTTAGGGATTTCGGTCTACAGCTTTGACGTTTATACAGCTGAAGGCGGTATGAACCCGATGGATCACTCAATGGCACACGGAAAAGCTCACCATCAAGTGGCTGCGCAGCCGGGAAGTGCTATTGCCGCAACTCTTATTTCTCAAGCCGAGCCCACTCAGCAGAAAGCCGAATCCGTTCTACAAGACCCGGCGACCAATGCTGTGCGAGAAGATATTCCGAAACGGAAAGAAGCACCTACGCTGGGAACGGTTACTCAACCACAGGTTGGTTCATCCCCAGAGAAAGCAGGAAAGCCCCCTGAGGTAGTGATCAACGTGACAGGAATGCAGTATGCTTGGCTGTTTACCTATCCGGGAACCGAAGTGGTGGCAGGAGAACTGCACGTTCCCTTAGGTCGCGACGTATTGATTAATATTTCTGCTAATGATGTTCTACATGCGTTTTGGGTTCCAGAGTTTCGTCTAAAGCAAGACGCTGTGCCTGGCCGCGAGGCGGAACTTCGTTTCACGCCGACTAGAGAAGGTCAATATCCACTGATTTGTGCTGAACTATGCGGGGCGTACCATGGCGCAATGAGAACGATCGTTGTTGTGGAGCCTCAAGAAGCCTATGACACTTGGCTTCAGAGTCAGCAAGTTGCGAGTGCCCATACACTGGATCAGGCCATTGCAGCCAATCCCGCCACGATGACCGCCGAGCAGTATCTCGCCCCCTATGCTCACGAGATGGGCCTCAGCCCAGAGATTCTCGACCAGCTACGTCCCCACAACGGACATTCTTAATTTCATCGAACGGAAATCGGGTATCTCCATGCCCTCATAGCCCATACCCCTCTCGTTATGACTCAAGCCGCTCAAATTCAAGAAGAAGCCAACCAGTTTGCCCACGGCAACAAGCCGGGTAACTGGAAGGAATACTTCTCCTTTAGCACTGACCATAAGGTGATCGGGATTCAATATCTGGTCACAACCTTCTTTTTCTATCTCATTGGCGGTGTGCTGGCGACCCTGGTTCGTACAGAACTCGCCACGCCTGAATCCGATTTTGTCAGCCGCGAGGTTTACAACAGCCTATTCACGGTTCACGCCACGGTAATGATCTTCCTATGGATTGTGCCTGGAGCAACTGGCGGATTTGGCAACTACCTCATTCCCCTCATGATTGGGGCGCGAGATATGGCGTTCCCTCGCCTCAACGCGCTCGCCTTCTGGATCATTCCCCCAACAGGATTGATGCTAATGTCCAGCTTCTTAGTCGGCGCACCCGGAGCAGGCTGGACAAATTACCCGCCCCTCAGCTTAGTTAGCGGAAAAGCGGGGGAGATGATTTGGATTCTTAGCATTCTGCTGTTGGGAACCTCGTCAATTTTGGCAGCCGTGAACTTCATCGTCACGATCTTCAAGATGCGAGTCCCTGGCATGGGCTTAAACCAGATGCCCCTGTTTTGCTGGTCAATGCTGGCAACCTCATTCTTAGCGCTAATCGCCACACCAGTTTTGGCGGGGGCAATGATCTTGCTGTCGTTTGACGTCTTAATTGGCACTGCCTTCTTCAATCCAACAGGAGGCGGCGATCCGATCGTTTATCAGCACCTCTTCTGGTTTTACTCTCACCCTGCCGTCTACATCATGATCTTGCCGATCTTTGGCATGATCTCAGAAATTGTTTCAGTTCATTCGCGCAAACCGATTTTTGGCTACAAAGCGATCGCATACTCCAGTATTGCCATCTGCGGACTCGGCCTGATCGTCTGGGCACACCACATGTTTACCAGCGGAACTCCGCCTTGGCTGCGGATGTTCTTCATGATCACCACAATGGTCATTTCTGTGCCAACCGGAATTAAAATCTTCAGTTGGCTGGCGACGTTGTGGGGCGGCAAGCTTGACATGAGTTCGGCGTTGCTGTTTGCGATGGGATTTATTTGTCTGTTCGTGATTGGCGGCATTAGCGGCGTCATGACGGCTTCGGTTCCCTTTGACATTCACGTCCATGACACTTATTTCGTTGTAGCTCACCTGCACTACGTGTTGTTTGGGGGCAGCGTTTTTGGGTTATATGGCGGCTTCTACCATTGGTTCCCCAAGATCACGGGACGGATGATGAGCGAAGCGTGGGGTAAGGTTCACTTCTGGCTGACGTTTATTGGCTTCAACCTAGCGTTTATGCCGATGCATAAACTCGGCATGGAAGGGATGAACCGTCGGATTGCAGAGTACGATCCCAAGTTTGCGACATTGAATCTGATCTGTACGATCGGAGCCTACTTACTAGCCGTTTCAACCATTCCGTTTATTGTTAATGCCACTTGGAGTTGGTTGCGCGGCAAACCAGCGGGTGATAACCCGTGGCGAGCATTGACGTTGGAGTGGATGACCACTTCTCCGCCTCCGGTGGAAAACTTTGAAGCTGATCCGGTATTAGCAACAGGGCCGTATGACTACGGCATGGGTAACCGTGCTACGGAAGTGGATGTTCCCTTCTCGGAAGCCGACGATCCATCCTTGTCAGCGGGTCCAAGCTCTACGTTGCGAGCAAAACCTGATCCGGTGGCGGCAGCAAATCCGAGCGATCGCGGCGACGAAAGCTACAACCGAGAGTAATTCAATTTAGTCATGCCATCTAAGAGGGAGAAACAGATTTCATTGGTTTATCCCTCGCTTTTTTCAACTGTTCACTTAGCTATTCGAGACCATGACCACCCTCGATCCTGCAAAATTAGAGCGCAACCATCACCAAGACGACCATCATGTTGCGTCTGGGCATGAAGGCCATCCCGATCATCGCATTCTGGGCATCATTGTTTTTCTAATCGCAGAAGGCATGATTTTTCTGGGGCTGTTCACGGCATATCTTGCCTTTCGGACGGTTGCCCCTACGTGGCCTCCTGAAGGAACGCCCAAACTAGAGCTACTGCTTCCTGGCATCAACACCGTGATTCTGATTGGCAGTAGCTTTGTCATTCACAACGCGGATACAGCGATTAAGAAGAATGATGTTCGCGGGCTGCGCTTGTGGTTTGGGATCACTGCTGCAATGGGCGCTGTCTTCCTAGCAGGCCAGCTTTATGAGTACTTCCATCTAGAGTTTGGGCTGACCAAAAATATTTTTGCCAGCACATTCTATGTACTGACGGGATTTCACGGGCTACACGTCTGCTTTGGACTAATTTTGATCATGGCCGTGTTGTGGCGATCGCTAAAGCCCAATCACTACAACAGCAAAGATCACTTTGGCGTCGAAGCAGCAGAAGTCTACTGGCACTTCGTGGATGTGATCTGGGTAATTCTGTTTCTGTTGCTTTACATCATTTGAATCTGATTTTTGTGAATCTGATTGTTGAACCCAATCTCAAGCGATCCTTGTAGTTCGTAATTTGTAATCTGAAGTATTTTCTTCAATTACGAATCACGAACTATCATGTTAAGCGCTTACTGAGCAGGGTGATGAGATATGAGTTTACCGTTTGTTTTAGATGTTGCGATCGGCTTAATTTTTACGTATTTAATTCTGAGTTTATTAGCCGCTGAACTTCAAGAGTTACTCGCAACCGTTTTGCAATGGCGAGCCAAACATTTGAAAGACTCGATTGAAGTCTTGCTGTCAGGAGGCACGGGTACGCCCGAAGAAGAGCGTGTCCGAGATTTGGTGTCTCGGCTTTATAACGATTCGCTGCTAAAGAATGTTAACCAAGAAGCGAAAGGTGGTATTGCTACTGCCTTTCGACGGATTTCGAGTTTCCTATTTCGGGGAAATCGCAAAGGTGCGTTTGGCCGGGAGCTGTCAACCGGACCTTCCTACATTGCGTCAGAAACGTTTGCCACAACAATGATCGAGCAACTTGGCATCACGTCGCTGATCGATAAATTAACCGAAGTTCGATTTGAGAAATTTGTCAATCGCATTGTCGGACAGTATTCGGCTGATACTGTTGGCGAGGCTCAACTTCCTA
The DNA here is from genome assembly GCF_059501405.1 of Myxacorys sp. Lineage (NCBI taxonomy): Bacteria > Bacillati > Cyanobacteriota > Cyanophyceae > Leptolyngbyales > Leptolyngbyaceae > Myxacorys > Myxacorys sp. The sequence goes on along the minus strand of NZ_JCACCM010000116.1, from coordinate 29,705 downwards.
GCGATGATGCATTTCGAGATGATTGGGAGCGGGGCGGAATTCGAGTTGTTGCTGCCAAATCCAACATTACTAACTTAGACCAAGACCATAATTTCAAACTATTAGTGGAAGAGTATGACGAGATCTTGCGATCGTATAAGAGCAAGCAAGCCAACTTAACCACCAGCATTGAGCGGTTGGGAGAAGCCTTTAACATTTATATTGCGACGAGTTGTGATCCCAACTCAACGGATCAAGCGCAACAAACTTACGCTCGTCGCCTGCGATCGCTCAAATCTAGTATTTTTGGTGAAAATAACGATCGCGCCATCCTGTCAGGTGGTCTGAAGCCGAGCTTGTCTGAAATTGCCGAACTGGTGAACCAGAATAGCAACACCTACAAAGAAGCGGTGAGCGCTTATGAGCGCTTAGCGAACACGGCAAGACCGATCGATGCCCAAATCAATTCAACAATTGAAGGTCAAATTCAGGATTACATAGCAGGATTAGAGCCTGAAGAAGCGAAACGCTTGAAGAAACACATCAACGAAGAACACATCAAACCGTATGATGCTCTACCATTTGACCAGCAGCAAATCTTTTTATCCACTGCCCTGAAAGATTTGTCAGAAGAGGAACGCCAACTGTACGAAGATTATCAGTCCTACAAAAAAATTCGGAGTGGTTTAAGTCGGTTGCCCGATTCTGTGAAAGAAAGTCTATCGATTTTGGCAAGGCGTGCTCAAACGCGAGTTCAGCAAGTTGATAACGAACTGCATCAATTTAGCGACGAGATCGCACTTTGGTTTGACCGATCAATGTCGCGTGCGTCTGGCGTTTACAAACGCAACGCAAAAGGGGTGGCGATCCTGATGGGTCTTGTTCTCGCAGCGGGTACAAATGCCGATACATTTCATATTTTCAATCGGCTATCGAGTGATGATAGTTTGCGGCAACTGATTACCGACCAGGCCGCTAAGCTCGATCTAAGAGCAACCAATTCTCCGCGCTTGTCGGAGGAGCTAAAAAACTTGAGAAATCAGACAGATTCTGCATTGCGAGACATTGCTTTTCCCATTAGCTGGAGTCCGGTCAATTTAGGCAGACAGCTTGGATGTCAGCCCAACGAGCTTCAGAGCGATCCGTCTCAAGCGACGCAACCAAACTCACCCAATCAGACTGACGACACTCAGGCTAGACAAGCTTGGGCAAACCTCTACAAATCCTGTGTCAATGGAGGTCAAGCAACGATCGACACACCTGTACCCCTGCAAGTGATGGACATTGCTGCTCATCGACCTTTGGGACTGCTGCGAATGATGTCGGGCTGGGCGTTTAGCGGCATTGCGATCGCGATGGGCGCTCCGTTCTGGTTTGACTTGCTAGGCAAATTTGTCAATGTCCGCAATTCAGGCGGCAAGCCAAAACCCAAAACAGAGGAGAATGCACCTTAGCTTACTAGACATTAAGAATTATTGTCTCCATTGCATCTTGTAAATCTTGAGTGAGATCGGTGACTGCTTGTTTTGCAGAACGCCGATCTTTTTTGTAAGTATTCCAGCGATCGCTGAGCGAAATCGATTCTCCAATCGTGATTAACGCCGATTGTTTTCCGAGCTTCGGACGATGAAACGGATTGCCGCCTTTGATCCGAGTCATGGTGTCCCCCAGGATCAGCACCGCTTCGGCAAACCGCTCCGCCGTCGGTTTCTCGAATACATATTGCCCGGTAACAGCCACAAAGCTTTCGACAATTCGCATGTGCCAGATTCGCAGATGAGCTTCTTCCGCAACGAGATCAGCAAGTCCGCGCTGCAAGGGTGAAAGCTTATCAAGCGTGAGATCCTCACGATAAATGCAATCCCAAGCCGCTTGTTCGAGGCGACGACAGCGATCGATCACCGTTCCTTTTGGCAGAACATTGAAATACTCTTCAGGCACTTGTAAGGCGGCGTTGAGTAACTCTTGCAATCGGACGGCAAATTCTTCGTTGGTCATCTTGTGAGGTTTAGCGTTCTCTCCAGTTTTTAAGGGTTGATGGTAGAAGCGTCGATAAAACTCTTCCATTTCTACTAACAAGTGTGCGGCTAACCGATAAAGCCTGTGATATAAATGTCGCTCATTTAGTTTTTTTTCGTCGCTCTCTACCCGATTGAGTCCAGCGTCCACTTCTAATTCTCCAAGTAGTGCCTCGATCTCAGCCCAAGGTGGCGTTATATAGCGATATTGAAGTCCGATAGGCACCACAATCACCTCTTCCGAACGGCCGGCTTTCTGCAAATCTTCAGCGCACCAGAAGCCAAGCTGCGAAATTCCGGGTTCTAAGGGACTAATGATTTCGTTGTGTCCATTCGTTGCACCTTCGGGGGCTGCCATGAGCGGAAATTGACCGTTGGCAAACAGATCACGCGCCGATCGCAGGCCTGCCCGATCAAGCTTGCCGCGATGAATCGGAGTGCCGCCCAGTTTAGAATACATCCACCCGACGATCTCACCTGCCCAAAGCGGAATGCCGCGATCGTACATGAAGTGAGCATGAGTTGGCTTTTGTAAGCGAATTCCGTTTTGCTTGGCAAATCGAGGCAGCAGGTGATGCATCAAATACATCATGGTGGCTGGATCGTCGGTACTGGGATGTCGAAACGCCAGCAGTAAGCGAACTTTGCCGTCTTGAAACTGCTGATAGAGATGCGCCAATTGTTCTATGTTCTTAGCTTCGACCTGACAAATTGGCGTTCTAAAGCGCAACCACAACGGCACGGTTGCTCGCAAAAAATAGACCGCTTTACGATCGAGGGCGGGCGGAATAAATTCTAGGGGAGGTTGAACCTGTTGGAGTGAGCGAGGCAAGGGAGGCTCCTTCGATCGATACCGGGATGTCAGTCATGGTATTCGGTCAGAGTCGTTATGGCAGAATTTCCGTTACAGATTGATAAGCGTCCTAGTTCTTTGCTAAGCCAGGGACGCCTACAGCATGCTTCGCACAGAGGAATGAAAAACCGATCAGAACGATTAGGCATTTCGTTAAAAAATAAAATTTAGTTCTAATTGCCAGTCACCAGCGGTACGACTTAATTCAATTTGACGGATGAATTCACGAAAATAGAACCGTCGTTCAGATTCAGATAAATCTAACCAAAACTGGGAAATCGAAACGGTCTTAGCGATCGCAATCAAATTGACAGGTGGCAATTGAGCGAGTTTCCCCTGCAGTTGGGCAATTTCAGCCCTCAAGTTATAAGTTCTTAAATCTGCCGTTTCTTGATCTAAAACGCCGCTTTCTAGTAACGACGGAAGTTGATTCAGAATCGCTTGTTTTTGCGCGATCGCACCGCCAATACCCTGTTTGATCCCTTCGACGGGAGGCAACTCGACACCTGACACGGCACGGGGTAATTCCTCACAGATTTGTTCAATTGTGCGCTGTAAAACTGCATCGTAGGCGATCGATTTGCACTTCGGGTTGCAGGGACATCGGGTTGGACGCAGATAGAGATACTCCTTTGCACCTTTGCGCTTGCGACGTGACTGAGTGACTCGCGCGATCGTCATGGGAGACTGACAGGTTTTGCACATCACCAGTCCTGCCAGCGATCGCGGCGCACTCGCGGTGCGAGCGGGAAGCCGTCTGTTGCGTCGCAATAATCGATCCACTTGCGCCGCTTCATCACGGGAAATAATGGCGGCGTGAGTATCTGAGAGAAGGTCGCCGTTTTGGTATTCTAAGTCGCCTCGATAAACTGGATTGGTTAACCATCGGCTCCCGGTTGAGACGGAAATTTTTTTGCCATACTGCTTTTCTAAATAGCGAACCGCTCCCCGCAGCGAACCAAATAATAGAAATCGCTCGAAAAATTCTTTGACCACCGGAGCCGTACTGCGATCGATGATGTAGCGATTGCGGCTGCGACGATAGCCGTAGGGCGCTTTTCCAGGGGGAGCAAAGGCTTTCACACGGTTGCGGGCGTGTCCTTGACGAATGCGCCTGCTGCGTTGAGTGTATTGGAGTTGCTGTAAGAACTTGAGAAATTCCGATTGTAGATTGTGTTCAGATGCTTCGATGGGAATGACGTTGATGTTGAGCGATTCGAGTTGAGATAAGCGATCGCTGACATCTTCCATCGATTCGCCCAATTCTTCTAAACGACGAATGAGGAGATAGTCTACAGGTTCAGTTTGACAGTCGCTCAGCAGTTGTTGAAACTGAAAGCGCGGCTTTTTCTCGGTTGCTAAATCTTGATACACGCGATCGATATCCCAGCCCCAAAGCGTCGGATCGGGGGTTGTTTCTAAAAGTGGATCGCTGTACAGATAAGCAATGATTTTCATACAGAATGGGATTGCCAACGAAAATCAAAAAAATTCTGTAGATGTAAATAGAAACTTTAACGGTTAATGTAATGCAATTATCCCACGACTCCCAATTCGATCACATGTCCGTCGGGATCTTTGACAAACAGCGCTGGACGACCGGAAGCACTGATCTGAAACGGGTAGCCGTGGGAGGTTAACTGCTCTTTTGCCGCTTCAATATCAGAAACCGAAAACGCCAGATGCCGATTTCGCCCCCACTTTTCTGCATTCTGAAAATCAGAAATGACGCTAGGAACTTCGATTAGGTGAATTTGCATCGTGCCTAGCTCATACCAAGTGCCAGAAAATTTAAGATTGCGATCGCCAGTTGGCAACCCTAGTACCGTTCCATAAAAGTAGTCTGACTTTTCTAAGTTTGACACTGGAATCGCGGCGTGGAGAAATTGTGTGATCATCATAAAACCTGCAAAGTAAAAAGATAGTGTTTCGTTAGATTATAAAATTCTGGCATCGAATCCTTAAACAGACTTTATCGTATGAATAATCGCTGGACGTTGAGCGGAAAGAAAGCTTTGATTACAGGCGCAACCAAAGGGATTGGACTGGCGATCGCACAAGAATTTCTCTCTCTTGGCGCAGAGGTGATCATTGTGGCGCGAGATCAGGACGCGATCGCTCAGCAGCTTGAAATTTGGAAGTCACAAGGGTTGGAGGCTGAGGGAATCGCTGCCGATGTATCGACTTCTGAGGGACGAGGCGCGATCACTCAATACGCCCAGCAAACCTTGGGAGAGTTAGAGATTCTGGTGAATAACGTAGGGACGAACATTCGCAAAGCGGCAACCGAGTACAGCGCGGATGAATACACCAAAATTATGGAAACCAATCTAACGTCGGTATTTGAGATGTGCCGACTGGTCTATCCGTTGCTCAGAGGGGCGGAAAGCAGCATTGTTAATATTGGCTCTGTTGCCGGATTAACCACCGTTCGGACGGGTGCGCCCTATGGTATGACCAAAGCTGCGTTGGTTCAACTCACGCGATCGCTGGCGGTGGAATGGGCAACCGACGGAATTCGTGTCAATACCGTCGCGCCCTGGTTTATTCGCACGCCTCTAACCGATTCCTTGCTCAACAACCCTGACGTTCTAGCATCGGTGCAAGCTCGGACGCCCCTCAAGCGCGTGGGTGAACCGGAAGAAGTCGCAGGGTTAGTCGCATTTTTATGTATGCCAACGGCTTCCTACATCACGGGACAATGCGTTGCCGTTGATGGCGGTTTCCTATCGTTTGGTTTCTGAGTCGATGTATTTGCTCTAAATCTGATTAAACCTTGGCAGCCGAACTCCCAAGCAGCATCAACGAACCTCTAAATCTCTCTGACGAACCCCTAACGTTCGTGAGTTAGCGCCTTCGAGCCTTGCTCACCATCTTGCGAGATAGACGCAATGTTAAGTCTTCTTTTTCTGCCCACTCTTGCACAAGGCGATAAAACGTTTGACGGTCTTCATTTTTTAAGACCGCGACCTGATCCGCCGTCTCGATCGCATAAGGATAACCGCCACCAATAATGACTTCTGCCCGAACCCAATCGATCACGCGATCGTAGAGTCCCGCTTCATAGACCCAAACAGGCATTTCTAGACGCACAGGGTAGCTATCTCGATTGGTCTTGAGGTAGGTAAAAGCAATGTGATCAGCTAGTTCTTGATAGAAATCTCGGACGCCGATGCGCTGACAGCGAAAAACAGGAGTGCGATCGCCCCACTGCATGTCATGTTTAGCGCGACTAAGGAGTTGGGCATCGTGAATGGCTTTGCCCTCGGGTAGATCACACAACCGTCTCAGCATCTCGGTCAAATCGCGGGCGGTAGAGGTATCGATGTATCCCACGAGCGGAACTCGATATCGTTCACTCGCTCGAATCAGGTTACGAATGCATTTGACGTAAAAATGCTTGGTTTCTTCGTCAAACGCTTCTGCAAAACTCGCAATCAGCGAACCGTCAAAAAAAGCTAAGCAAAGGTCGCATCCTTCGCGCTCTTCCATGTATTGGATTAAGCGCTGAGTTTCCATCTCAAAGCGACGTAGATTGACTTTGCGATCGGCAAGATCTCCTCGTCCGACGCGCAGATCACTCGGCGTCAGCACCACTGATTTGATGTCTTTTTCATACTCGCCCGATGGCAAATGAAAGTTTTCGTACCACCCGATCTGCACTAGCGCTACTGGGATCGAGAAATCTTTACTCGGATAAATTTGAGAACCATCCACCGCAAATGTGGAGATTCCAGTCAAGCGATCGCGCACCCATGCCATGCTCTGCTCTCGACTCTGCCACGTCAAACCACAAGGCAAAATCCAGTCTGGAGATGTACCAAGCGCCTCTAACGGACGTGCGCCACAATCTTTCATGCCGTCTAGCCGATCGAGCAAGTCGGTATGCGATCGCTGCGACATCTGGGCAAGCGCCGCTCCATAAAGCTGAAGCTCCTGCATCGCCGTCTTATCGAAGCGCGTAAAGTCTTCTCGCTTCTGATTTAGCTGATTCAGAATTTGCGATGGTTTGACAGGCATGAACTTAAAAATTGATACCTAAGTACTATATCTCAGGTTTTTATATTACAGTACGTAATCCTGTTGCGTATCGTAATATCACATTACCTTTATCCCCTCCATGCAAGTCATGAGGTTTTGCTGACAATCTAGTTACATGCCTATCGGAAATTGAAAGCTTGCGCTCAATCAGTTTGCTATCGTTTACAGCGAACGGTTTCCTAATTGAGGATTGTTGACACAAACATATTTACAAACTCCACGAATCAAGAGACACATTAGCTAGTTCATGAACTCATCCATTCAGTTTCAATGTGGATTGTCCGCCGCTGGTGTGAGAGTGACGTCACCCCTGGCTACTGTTTCCGTAGATTCACATCTACTGATTCTTAAAGCTCCACTGCTGTACTACTCTTTCAAGCCCAATCAAATTGTGGCTCTAGAGGTAATTTCAAAGCATGACATGTGTATTGCTCATACAGTGCGTAACTATCCCGCTGACATTAGACTTAAACTGCCAAATGCGCATCAAGCTCTAGAAGACATCTACAATTGCGAATTTCTTCCGTCAGGAATTAATTGCGACAGAATAAGTGACAGAGGATGGGCTATTCGCTCATGGACTGTGATTGCTTTCTTATTCGTTTGGTATGGCACTATTTGGGCAGGTCCTAAATATCCAGAACTCAGCATTATTGCTCCTTTACCCGTTATAACTCTCTTAAGCATTTGCATCGCCTCCATCATTCTTATAGGCTCGCAAAATGCTCAGAGGCTCATTCTTAAGCCTGGTAGAAGCATCAGTGAAATTAAGCCTGCTGTGTATCTGTTAATTTTACTATCTGGGTTGATGGCTATTATGATGATGCTGTCAGTACTCTTTGTTCCAGAAAGATTTTCTAAAAGTCCAAAAGAATGTGTATCTATTGTTTTGCAGCAGAAAGCATGGTGGTGTTCTGAGAAATTCAATAGGTAGAAGCAGCAATAAGACTTGCGCTAGTGAATTGTTTGGCATGATTACGCCGCGAAGTGAATTTAGCTTGCAGCTTCAATCAGTAAAGAGCGATCGGAAGTGAGCGGATTAGGAAGGACTTGATTTCGTGCTTGGTAATCTTCAACTAGAAGCTCTAACACATCTTGACCGTTTTTCAGTGCCTCTTCGTAAGTGTCTCCATGCGTGTGAGCATAAGGCCCAAATTCAGGCAAACTCACAATAAATTTTTGATCTTCGTTTGACCACTGAATCACCATACTGTAGTGGGGCGTCATTCACGTTCTCCATTACTTTCTTGGTTTAACCTATCCAGATCTCGGAGGGCATTTTTGATGTCTCGTTCTTGATAGCGATCGGCGTCCGCTCCATCTTTTCCGGAAAGCGTCAAACTGTAAGGCAAAAGAGGGTGAGACCATACTGTATGGCTACCTTTCCCTGATCTGTAAGTAAAGTTTGCCCGTAGTAGCATCGCCTTTAGTTCTCGGATCTTTTTGGGCACGTCGCGATTTCTCTATTTTGATTCTCGATTCGCTTGTAGGTCTCGATCGATGAGAATTCCCCGCAGTCCTGCTAATTTTGCGGCTTCATAATCCTCTTTAGCGCTGTCTCCAATGTGCCATGCCATCTCTGCGGCACAATCATGCTTTTTGAGCGCAATTTGAAAAATTCTGGCATCTGGCTTTGCCACTCCAGCTTCGGTAGAAATGGTGATCGAGCTAAAGTAATCGGAGAGATTTAGGGCTTTTAGAACAGGATGGATGCGCGAGTCAAAATTTGAAATGATGCCCAACGGAATATCTAGTTTTCTGAGCCGCTCTAATGTTGGAACGGTGTCCCGATAAACTATCCAAGGCTCGGCGGTGGCAAAGTGAGAATAGACCTCTGAGAAAAACTCTGAGAAGTTTTTGAACTGATCAAACACACCGACTTGCCGAAAGGTTTTAGATGCGATCGCGCCCCACCAGCGATATTCAAGCCGAGGAATGTCAGTAGGTTTTGCTTCTGGAAACATGCAGGGTGGCGAAGCTTTGAACTGTTGATAGAACGCCTCATTCAACTGCTTTGAGTCAACCTCAACCCCATGCTTTTGGGCAAGCTGTCCATATACTTCGCCTACACTGCCGCGAACCCCAAACAATGTACCAACCGCGTCAAAAAAGATTACTTGGGGGCGTTTCATAAGACTTCCCGTAGAGGAACATAGACAATTGCCATCGTCTATTATTCATCGTTTCCTGCCAAAGCATCCACGATCGGACGAGTTAACCAGCTAAAGCCAACGCGGATTTGGTGGCTTAGAGTGGGCATCCGGTTGAGGTAGGCAAGCCGTCGCGCCAAATTTGCCAATGCTCCATCTAGCTGGAGTCCTAAGCCGGTTAAGGTCGCCTCGTCGATGCCGAGCGTCAGCATTTCGCCTAAATACTGATAGCGGAATGGCAGTAAAGGGCGATGGGTGAGCGAGGCCCAAACATTCCAACCGACATAATCGGACTGTTGAAACGCCGCTTGGGCCGTGGCTGGAACCTGCTGACCTTCAGCATCTTTGCAGTCTGCCAAATCGCCCAACGCAAAAATCTCAGGATAATCGATCGCTTGCAACGTTGGGGTCGTAACAATCTGTCCCCGCTGATTTTGCTTGAGCGGAAGATTTCGGACGACTTCGGCAACGCGAGTTCCAATCGTCCACAGGACGATGTCCACCGGAATTGTATCCGTTGAGCCTTTGTAGAGGAGAGAAATGCTGTCCTCGGTTAGGCTCTCCACTGTAGTTTCTAGATCAAGAAAGACGCCTCGTTCTTCTAGCGCCTTGGTGGCTGCCTCACGATTGTGAGTGGGGGACGATCGCAGAATTTGATCGGTTTGCTCAACAATCCGAATGCGGGCACGATCGCTTAGGCGATCGGCTAATTTACAGGCAAGTTCCACGCCGCTATATCCCGCTCCAACGATCGCAATCCGAATGCGATCTGCCGCCGATTCTTCTAGAAGTCTTAGCCGTTCTTGCAATCGGTAGGCATCGGCGATCGCTCTAAACGGAATGGCAAACTCCTCAGCGCCCGGAACGATATCCATTGGCGTTTCTCCGCCTACCGCTAACACCAAGCGATCGTAGGTCAGCGTTTCTCCATTCTGAAGCTGAACCTGTTTTGCCTCAACGTCAATCTCGGTTGCGGCGGTCTGCTTAAATCGAATTCCGGTTCCTGCCAGCAACTCTTCGTAAGGCGGAGCGACTTCCCATGATTGCATTTCTCCCGTCACCAGTTCGTAGAGCAGAGGAGAGAAGACGAAGCGATCGCGCTGATCGATCAGCGTAATTTCAGGTTTGTCGAGCTTGTCCCACGGCAACTGATTCAGCCGCAGCGCGGTATACAATCCACCAAAACCGCCACCGAGAATACAAATCTGAGACATAACGCTTAAGTCACGAGGCAACTCTTTTCATTCTAGAGACTCCCCCCTAATATTTCATTAATAGTTCTTCCCTGCTCCATTCCTCCTCTCTGATTGGCGTCGCTTCATGGCAGAATACCGTAAACGCACAGCCCGTATTCATAGGACGAGTCATGACCAAACTGAACGTAGGACTGTTATTTGGCGGATGTTCTGGGGAGCATGAGGTGTCGATTTCCTCCGCCCGATCGATTGCTCAAGCCCTCAGTAACGAGGCGAACGCCGAGAAGTACAGGCTCCTGCCGTTCTACATTGACAAAGATGGAGCTTGGCGATCGCCAGAAATTGCTAGAGAAGTTCTCGCATCGGGCGCGGCTATTCCGATGTCTGATGCACCTCCGAATCGTTGGCAGTTTCCAGCAGAGGTGTCCGAGATCGATGTTTGGTTTCCAATTCTGCATGGCCCGAATGGCGAAGATGGCACGGTGCAAGGATTGCTCAAATTGATGCAAGTTCCGTTTGTTGGCTCTGAGGTGCTGGGATCGGCGGCGGGGATGGATAAGATTGCCATGAAAATGGTGTTTGCTCAGGCAGGATTGCCGCAGGTGAAGTATGTGGCGGTGAAGCGCTCTGAGGTGTGGTCGAACCCGTGTGTGTTTCCCAAGCTGTGTGACGAGATTGAATCCCAGCTGGGCTATCCCTGTTTTGTGAAGCCCGCGAATTTGGGATCGTCGGTGGGGATCTCGAAGGTTCGGACTCGCGGGGAACTAGAAGCAGCGTTAGATAATGCGGCAAGCTACGATCGTCGGATTATTGTAGAGGCAGGCGTTGTCGCACGAGAAATAGAATGTGCGGTTCTGGGCAATGATCAGCCAAAAGCGTCAGTTCCGGGAGAGATTACGTTTCAGAGTGATTTCTATGACTACGAAACGAAATACACAATTGGCGAAGCGGATCTCTTTATTCCGGCAAATATTCCTCCAGCGGTGACGACCCAGATTCAGGAGCGGGCACTTCAAGCGTTTCTGGCGTTAGATTGTGCAGGGCTGGCGCGAGTTGATTTCTTTTACGTCGAAGCGACGGGCGAAATTTTGATTAATGAAATCAATACGCTGCCTGGTTTTACGGCAACGAGTATGTATCCTCAAATGTGGGCAGCAAGCGGAATTGCGTATCCCGAACTGGTGGATCAATTGATTCAGTTTGCAATAGAACGTCACTCCAACAAGTAGTCATCCATCACTGATTTCTCCTGGGCGTTGACCAATCCGGGTGGAGCCTTGGCAGATTAATGTGATGCGATTGCTTTGCAAGCTCCGAAGGATCGCTACGCACGTCCGAACGATCGCGGTTCAACTAGGAGCGGGGACAAATTTTCTATCTCTCTTCTGCTTAGAGATGAGAAGAATTCATGCTGATGTATGGCAGTTTCTATCTGATCTGCCATTATTCCTGTTTGATCAGGCATTGTTCCTGTTTGATCTGCGATCGCTTCTATCTGATCTGCCATTATTCCTGTTTGATCAGACATTGTTCCTATTTCATCTCTCACTCCTCCCACTTCATCTATGCAAAACACTGCTGAATACACTTGTGCCTATTGCGGCGAACCCAACGAAACCTTTGTCGATTGGAGCGGAGGAACTCAGCAATCCTATACAGAAGATTGTCAGGTCTGTTGTCGTCCAAATGTGCTCTACGTTCGATTTGATGAAGACACTTTAGAGGTTGAAATCGACAGCGAATATGAAGAGTGAGGGTTGGATCAGGCTTTAAGCACCAGGAATCGAATTCCTGACGGCTACTTTTCTCCCGCAATATGGACAAATAGTTCTCGGTTATGGCGCTGTTGTCGATGTTCCCACACGTATATTCCTTGCCAAGTGCCCAATACTAACCGTCCTTGCGCGATCGGAATATTTTCAGAGGTGTGCGTAAGTACCGATCGAATGTGAGCGGGCATATCATCCGCGCCTTCGGTGCTGTGAATGTAGTTCTCCCATTCGGGAACCAGTTTTGAGAAAAAGTTTTCGAGATCTCGCAACACATCCGGGTCGGCATTCTCTTGAATGATCAAACTTGCAGACGTATGCCGCAGAAATAGATGACAGATTCCGGTTTGAATGCCGGATTGAGCCACGATCGCTTGAACTTGTGAGGTCACTTTCTGAAGCGATTTACCCGTTGTAGAAATTTTGAGAATTTGTTGGTAGTGAGACATAAAACCATATTGCTAGGGCAGATGTCCTCATTCAAGCCCAAGCGATCGCTCAGTGCAACTGCCCATCAATCGTTGTTCAGATTCCAGCGCTTCTGTGTCTCTCCACTAAAATGAATCTATTCCTGCCTCTGGTGACTCTACAATGACAACCCTGCTGATTCAAGCTGCCAGCATTCCTCTCGCTGTTCACTTGCCTTGGGTCATGTAGATGAACGACGAGCAATTCTATGCCTTTTGTTTAGCAAATCGTGACTTACGAATTGAACGATGTGCAAATGGTGATGTGATTATCATGCCCCCTGCTTTTTCTGAGGTGGGCAATCGTAACTGTAATATTGCCGTTCAGCTAGGAGAGTGGACTGATCAATCAGGGACAGGAATAGGATTTGACTCTAGCGCAGGCTTTACGCTTCCTAATCAAGCGGTTCGATCACCCGATGCCGCTTGGATGACGTTAGAGCGCTGGAATGCATTATCTGAGCAGCAAAAAGCGTCTTTTGCCCCCATCTGTCCTGATTTTGTGGTCGAACTTCGCTCCTTCAGTGACAGCCTAGCTGAATTGCAAACCAAAATGCAGGAATATATTGACAACGGTGCGCGACTGGGATTGTTAATTGATCGCAAAAATCGCACCGTTCACCTTTATCGACCGGATCGCCCCCCTGAACTACTGAACGACCCTAAAACGGTAAGCTGCGATCCTGAATTACCGGGCTTTGCTCTCAATCTGGCACGGATTTGGTGATACACAACTTAATCGAATCGACCGAATCGAGGAAACCATACCTCTCAAGTGCAGCCCAAGCGGTAGAGTTAAGAAAGCAATTCGGTCACAGTTAGGGAGCAGCGCTATGCTGACATTTCTTTTAGCTTTATTGGTTGGACTGGGCAGCTTCGCACTGTATCTGTCGGGCTTTCTCTATCCAGAGGTCTACCGCAAAAATGATTTGATTTGGAGCGGGGTTGGACTGTTTTATGCGCTGGTGCTGTTGGTGTGCGGCGATCGCATCACGGGCGGCGTGCTGCTTGGACAGATAGCAAGCACTTCGTTGATTGGCTGGTTCGCTTGGCAAACATTGGATGCCCGCCTAGGACACACCCCCAGCACAGAAGAATTAAAGTCTAAAGTTGGTGAAGCGCTCCAACCTGAGAACCGAAATCGCATTTTTGGTCAGATGAAACAGCAGGTTTCGGGTCTTGCCAACCAAGTTCAAACAATGGTCGGCAGCAAATCAGATGCAGCATCCACTCCAGGAACAGCAACGGCTGAACCTTACAAGCCGCTGACGCGAGAAGATTTCGGCAACCCCACTCCGACTGTTGAAACAAGCACCCAATCGAGTGCAACTGAGGCACAGCCAACCGCAGCGAAGCCCGATATAGGAGGAGCGATCGCAGGGATTGGTCAAACGATCGGCGGTTTATTCAAGAAGCCGCAAAAAAATACAGAAGTCTATGTCCGCAAAGAGTTTCGGGAAGAAGCAACTCCAACTGTCACAACAGACAATGAGACGGTAACAGCAGGCGATGAGACAGTAACAGCAGGCGATAAGACAGTAAGTGGTTACGAAACAGACGCGATCGTGACCGAGGAAGCCGTCGAAGCTAAAACAGTACCCGTCAATCAACCCGGCGCATCCGACTCTGATCTTCCATCTGACGAGATTGTGCAAGAAGAAATGGAATACGAAGCAACTCGCGCCGAGGAACCTGTTCCCCCTCATCCTCCTTCCCCCGATTTAGTGGAAGCCGCTATAGAAGACGCCGCCGAGAAAGACCTTCCTGCCGATCCTCCACCGACAGAAGGCTCCTCTGCAAATTCCTAGCCGAAACGACCCAGCCTTTCTTGAAGTAAACTATCAATCAGACCAGAAACGGATGCAGCGGAAACAAAAATTCTGCTGCATCCGTTCTTGATTTACTGCCAAAATAAACCAATAGCTTCCTCAACCGATAAGGGGGCCATTCCATCCTCCTTCATCCCTCGTCCTCCTCGCGCAAGCGGGGCATTACCCTCCCTCATCCCTTATTGATATGTCTCCGACAGAACCAGGATCGTACAAAGACACCGTTAATCTGCCGAAAACCAAGTTTGATATGCGAGCCAACGCTGTCAAACGCGAACCAGAGCTACAACAGTTTTGGGCAGAGCAAGAAATTTACGAAAAGTTGTCTCAGAACAATCCTGGCGACCTGTTTATTTTGCATGACGGCCCTCCCTACGCCAACGGAGCGCTGCACATTGGGCACGCGCTCAACAAAATCCTCAAAGACATCATCAACAAATACCAACTGTTGCAGGGACGCAAGGTTCGCTACGTTGCCGGATGGGACTGTCACGGCTTGCCAATCGAACTGAAGGTGCTGCAAACCCTCAAACCCGAAGAGCGCAGGCAGTTAACCCCGATTAGCTTGCGGCAAAAGGCAAAAGAATATGCCTTAGCGGCGGTAGAACAGCAGTTACAGAGCTTCAAACGCTACGGAATCTGGGGAGATTGGCAACAGCCCTATCTCACCCTCAAGCCCGAATACGAAGCCGCGCAAATTGGTGTATTTGGACAGATGGTTCTGAAAAAATATATCTACCGTGGCTTAAAACCTGTCCATTGGAGTCCGAGTTCTAAGACGGCGCTGGCAGAAGCAGAGCTGGAATATCCCGAAGGTCACACCTCTCGCAGTTTGTTTGCCGCGTTTGAAGTCAAAAGTCTGTCGAACGACCTGATGACCGCGCTTGATCCCTTTTTAGGCGAGTTGGGCGTTGCTATCTGGACGACAACGCCTTGGACACTTCCCGCCAATCTAGCAGTGAGTGTGAATCCTGACCTCGTGTATGCCGTGGTTGAGGTCGGAGAGAATGCGCCTGGACGGTTTAAGTACCTGATCGTGGCGAAAGATCTCGTCGATCGCTTAGCTGAAACCTTCGGAACTACACTGGACGTGAAAGCTACGATGATGGGACGCTTGCTTGAGCATTGCAGCTACAAACATCCCCTCTACGATCGCACTAGTGAGATTGTGATCGGCGGCGATTATGTCACGACTGAATCGGGTACAGGCTTAGTTCACACCGCTCCTGGTCATGGACAGGAAGACTATCAAGTCGGACAGCGCTATGGCTTACCGATCCTCGCGCCTGTGGATGATAACGGCAACTTTACCGAAGAAGCGGGTCAGTTCCAAGGTCTAAATGTCTTAGGTGATGGCAATACCGCCGTGATCGACGCGATCGCTGCCACAGGTTCCCTTCTCAAAGAAGAACCCTATGTTCACAAATACCCCTACGATTGGCGCACCAAGAAACCGACGATCTTCAGGGCGACGGAACAGTGGTTTGCCTCGGTTGAAGGATTCCGGGACGAAGCGTTAAGTGCGATCGCAGGCGTCAAATGGATTCCTGAACAGGGCGAAAACCGCATCACCTCAATGGTTGCGGAGCGATCTGACTGGTGTATCTCTCGTCAGCGCAGTTGGGGCGTGCCAATCCCCGTGTTTTATGACGAAGAAACCAATGAGCCGTTATTAAACGAGGAAACGATCGCGCATGTCCAAGCGATCGTCGCCCAAAAAGGCTCCGATGCGTGGTGGGAACTTGCGATCGAAGACCTATTGCCCGCCAAATATCACGGACGCAAGTACCGCAAAGGAACCGACACGATGGATGTTTGGTTCGACTCTGGTTCGTCGTGGTCAGCTGTCCTCCAACAACGAGAAAACCTGCACTATCCGGCCGACTTATATTTAGAAGGCTCCGACCAACACAGAGGTTGGTTCCAATCCAGCCTACTGACCAGCATTGCCGTCAATGGTCATGCTCCCTACAAGACCGTACTCACTCATGGCTTTACCCTAGATGAGCAAGGACGAAAGCAAAGTAAATCCTTGGGTAACGTTGTCGATCCAATGATTGTCATCGAAGGCGGCAAGAACCAGAAAGAAGAACCACCCTACGGGGCAGACATTCTACGGTTGTGGGTTTCATCGGTGGATTACACCAATGATGTTCCGATCGGAAAAAACATCCTCAAGCAGATGTCGGATGTCTATCGCAAAATCCGCAACACAGCGCGATTTTTGATCGGCAATTTGCATGACTTCGATCCAGCAAAACACGCGGTGACGTATGAGCAATTGCCGGAACTCGATCGCTATATGCTGCACCGCATCACAGAAGTATTCGAGGAAGTTCAAGACTCGTTTGAAAGTTTCCAATTCTTCCGATTCTTTCAAACGATCCAGAATTTCTGTGCGGTTGACCTGTCTAATTTCTATTTAGACATCGCCAAAGATCGGCTCTACATCAGTTCGGAGAATGCGGCTCGGCGTCGCAGTTGTCAGACGGTGTTAGCGA
This sequence comes from Myxacorys sp., assembly GCF_059501405.1. NCBI lineage: Bacteria > Bacillati > Cyanobacteriota > Cyanophyceae > Leptolyngbyales > Leptolyngbyaceae > Myxacorys > Myxacorys sp. Next base: position 12,902 of record NZ_JCACCM010000116.1, on the reverse strand, counting down.
TCGCGCTAGAAAATTTGGCAAAAGCGATCGCGCCCGTCCTGTCTCACATGGCAGAAGACATCTGGCAATATCTGCCCTACTCTACGCCTCACAAGTCCGTGTTTGAAGCGGGATGGGTCACGCTGGATGAACAGTGGAAACAGCCCGAACTCAAAGCCCAGTGGGAGAAGCTGAGACAGATCCGCGCCGAAGTCAACCGAGTGCTAGAGCAAGCCCGAACCGAGAAGACGATCGGGTCTTCGCTGGAAGCCAAACTGCTGCTATTTGTGGCAGATTCTGGTCTGCGGCAAAAACTGCAAGCCTTTAATCCGGCAGACAGTTTGAGCGGTAATCGAGTCGATGAGTTGCGATATCTCTTCCTGACATCGCAGGTGGAGCTACTTGATTCGGCTGATCAGCTTGAAGGCGTGAAGTATGCGGTGCGAACCGAAGCGCTAGGGATTGGCGTCGTCGATGCAGATGGCGAGAAGTGCGATCGCTGCTGGAACTATTCCACCCATGTCGGCAAGTCGGTTGAGCATCCGTTGCTCTGTGATCGCTGCATCCCCGCCTTATCCGACAAGTTCTAATAGATAAGGGATAGCTGCAACAACATTTTGTAACTACAATCGGTTATTGTAGCTGTCGTTCAATCATGGAATACGATTGGGATGAAGCAAAACGTTTTGCCAACCTTCGTAAGCACGGGATCGACTTTACCGATGTCCCAGCCATATTTGATGGCGACATTTTGACCGTCGAGGACGATCGCTACAGTTATGGGGAGCTGCGTTTTGTCACATTCGGTTTGTTGCAAGGGCAAGTGATTGCTGTTGTCCATACGGAACGTGAGGATTGTACCCGTATTATTTCTGCAAGAAAGGCAACGAAATATGAACAACGAGTCTACTTCGAGCAACTCTCAAACTGACTGGCAGCGCCTAGATGCAATGGCAGATGAAGATATTGATTTATCAGATTGTCCAGAAGTTACGCCGGAAATGTTTGCGAAAGCGGTGGTGCGACGTGGTTTACCCATTGCAAAATCCAAAACTCAAGTTACGCTCGGCATTGACAATGATGTACTAGAGTGGTTTAAGTCTCAGGGGCGAGGCTATCAAACCCAGATTAATCAATTGCTGCGAGCCTATATGGAAGCGCACGATCAATAGCCCCAGTGCTGCATTTCAAGGCGAGGATTAGTTACAGTGCCATAATCCATAATCCATGCTATCCAGAATCGCCAATTAAGAATAGTTCTTGATCAGATTTTTCAACAGATAGAGAGCCAAACTCGCTACAATGAGACTCTGCTAGAAGCAGGATGCGACAAAACGCGCATTGCTTATTTTCTTCATTCCTTCTCAAATTTATGGCCTTACCGATCGTTGCCATCATTGGTCGTCCCAATGTGGGAAAATCAACCCTCATGAATCGCTTGTCACAAGTGCAGGACGCGATCGTGTATGACGAACCGGGCGTCACCCGCGATCGCCTCTACAAAAAAGCCTTTTGGCGCGATCGCGAGTTTCTTGTCGTCGATACGGGCGGACTCGTGTTTGGCGATGATACTGAATTTTTGCCGCTCATTCGTCAACAGGCGATGTTAGCCTTGTCAGAGTCTAAAGCCGCTATTTTCGTCGTCGATGGTCAGCAAGGGCTAAACGGCGCAGACGAAGAGATTGCTCAATGGCTGCGAGAACAGTCTGTTCCCGTACTGTTGGCGGTCAACAAATGCGAATCGGTGGATCAAGGCATGGCTCAAGCGGCTGAATTTTGGTCGCTAGGACTCGGCGAACCGTATGCCGTATCGGGCATTCATGGCAATGGAACCGGAGATTTGCTCGATGCGTTAGTAGAATATTTACCCGCGTACGACGAGTCAGAAGAAGATTCAGAAATTCGAGTTGCGATCGCGGGTCGTCCAAACGTCGGCAAATCTAGCTTGCTCAATGCCTTTGTGGGCGAAGAGCGCTCGATCGTCAGTCCGATTTCTGGCACAACGCGAGACGCGATCGATATGTTGGTCGAGCGAGGGGACAAAACCTATCGGTTGATCGACACGGCTGGAATCCGCAAGAAAAAGAACGTTGAATACGGCCCCGAATTCTTTGGCATTAACCGAGCTTTCAGAGCGATCGAGCGATCGGATGTCGTGCTGCTGGTAATTGATGCACTCGATGGCGTTACCGAGCAAGATCAGAAGCTCACTGGGCGCATTGCCGATGATGGACGCGCCTGTGTTGTCGTCGTCAACAAATGGGATGCAGTCGAAAAAGATTCCCACACGATCTACGAATTCGAGCAAACGTTACGAAGTCGGCTGTACTTCGTGGAATGGTCGAATATCATTTTCATCAGCGCCCAAACCGGACAGCGCGTTGAAAAGATTTTTGACTTAATCAATACTGCTGCTGAACAGCATAAGCGGCGCGTTTCTACCTCTGTGATTAATGAAGTCATTGAGGAAGCCACAAAATGGTACTCGCCTCCGACCACCCGCCAAGGTCGTCAAGGCAAGATTTACTACGGAACGCAAGTCAGTTCTGGGCCGCCCGCGATCGCGCTGTTTGTCAACGATCCAAAACTATTTGGCGACAACTACCGCCGCTATATGGAACGTCAGTTTCGTAAAGCATTAGGGTTTGAGGGCACTCCGATTCGCCTGATGTGGCGAGGTAAGAAACTCCGCGATTTTGAGCGGAACAGTTCGGTAAATCGTGCAACCAAGGTTAAATAAGGGATGAGGGACTCTTCGACCCGCTCCGCGAGGAAGGACGCCTCACGGCAACGCTGACATACTCTCATCCCTCATCCCTGCTCTAATGGATTTACTACGATCGCTGCCCCTCGGTCTGTATCTCGAAAACCCAGTGACTTGGCTTCACCGCCTCGATCCGCGAGTCAAGTTGGCTTGGCTGATGAGCTTTCTAGTGGCTCCCTTGCTAGCAACAGCAACTTGGCGACTGATCTTGGTGGCGGTGCTGATTTTGCTGACTTTGGCGGCCCGCATTCCGCTGCGAATCTGGCGTCAGCAGATGGGCTGGCTGTTGTTTTTAGCAGTTTATGTGTTTGCCTTGGTTGCGATCGCTCCAGACGGTTTAGGAGTGGATAACCAGCCCCGTTTACCCCCGAACGAATTGGCTTTCACTCAGCAAGCCAGTACTCCTCTACCCGCAACGCCGAGTCCTGCCTGGTACAATCCCTTAAACTTTGGGCAAAAACCTGATCCAGCTCGGCAGGCAGCAGTGGCAAAGCTCAAACGCCCTGATCTGCCCCAGCCGACGAGCTATAGTTACATCGTATTTCAGCGGGGACTGTTGACCGTGTCGCGGCGATCGCTCGACCTCGCCATCCGCATTAGTACGCTCTTGTTTACGCTGATCTACAGTACGACGTTGTATCTGCTGACCACTGCGCCCGAAGAAGTGACCGCAGGATTGGAAGATTTGATGAGTCCGTTGCGACGATTTAATGTTCCGGTCACTGAAATTGCACTGACGTTAACCTTGTCTTTGCGCTTCATTCCGCTTGTCCTGGAAGAGTTTCAAAACCTGGTGCGCTCCATTCAAACTCGTGCCATTAACTGGCGCAAACTGGGATTGCGGCGGTCGGCGCAAATTTGGATGCTAGTGGCCGAGCGGTTGCTCGAAAATCTTCTCCTGCGAGCCGAACAAATTGCGAGCGCGATGAAGGTACGCGGGTTTACAAGCCCGAATCGCCATCGGGTTCCGTGGCATGATCTCAAGATTGGTCGCTATGACTGGGTAGCGCTGGGCGTATTGGGCGTGCTGTGGGCAGCGAGAGTCGGTTTCGGGCAGATTGGAAGCGGATGATCGGCATGAATACTCTTCCTTCACGACCCATTCATTCCGTTTCGGCTTGGCACTGGCGATCGCGCCCTCTCAACCATCGGACTGGATCGCAGGTGTTTGCAGCTTTGTTTTTGAATCAGGCGATTCCTTCGGAAGCTTGCGGAGCAATCGCAACCCTACTTGAAAGTCCTTATCCTCCATCGCCCGATTATCCACAGTTAGGACGGTATTCGATTTGTGCAGGTTCGCCCCGGTGCATCGATGGTCAGCCTCAACTGTGGACACCTGCGATCGGGGAGGTGTTGCCCTTTCTAAACCGTCTAATATCGCAGGCTGCTTCAAATGCTGAACGCAACGTTGAAGCAACGGCGTCGCTCCCGTTTACTGGAGGTTGGCTCGGCTGGCTCGGCTACGATGTCGCTTGGGAAATTGAGCGATTGCCTTATGTGAATCCTGATCTGTTGCCGTTCCCGATCTCATATTGGTATGAACCAGAATGTTTTGCTGTTTTAGATCACGAACAGCAAACCCTTTGGTTAGCGGCAACAACTCCAGATCAAATCGATCGGATGGAGCAACAGTTAGAAACTGATTCGATCGTGGTCTCTATGGCTGCTCCTTCGGCGCTGACACCGCAGTTTCAAGTATCTCAAGCACCCCAGTTTCAACTGTCTCAAGTTCAGCACGAAGCGATCGTTCTCAAGGCAAAGCAATACATCGAAGCGGGTGACATTTTTCAGGCGAATTTGTCGCTGCGATTTGAAGTTGAAACCACGGCAGAGAGTTGGTCAATCTATCGATCGCTACAACAAATCAATCCTTCTCCCTTTGCGAGTTATTGGAAGACGCCTTGGGGCGCGATGATTAGCTGTTCTCCCGAGCGATTGGTTCATTCTAGAGATGGCATGGCTCAAACTCGCCCGATCGCAGGAACGCGATCGCGGGGGCATTCACCAGAGCAAGATCAGCAGCTTGCCGCAGAACTGCTCAGCAACAGCAAAGAACTAGCCGAACATATCATGCTGGTTGATTTAGAACGCAATGATTTAGGACGGGTGTGTGAATGGGGATCAGTTGCTGTCGATGAACTGCTAGCGATCGAGCGCTACAGTCATGTGATGCATTTAGTCAGCAATGTTAAAGGTAAACTCCGCTCCGATGTGAATGCCGTCGATCTGATTCGGGCGTTGTTTCCTGGCGGAACGATTACAGGGTGTCCAAAAGTCCGCTGTATGGAAATCATCGAGGAACTGGAACCCGTCCGCCGCAATTTGTTTTACGGCTCGTGCGGCTACTTAGATTGGCGCGGCTACCTTGATCTCAACATTCTAATTAGAACGCTGCTCTACGCCCAACCGCCTGGTCACACGGCTGCAAGAGTCTGGGGGCAAGTCGGTGCAGGCATTGTTGCCGATAGCGATCCTGAACGAGAGTGGCATGAGTCGTTACACAAAGCTCAAGCCCAATTGCAGGCGCTAGAGTTAGCGATGTCGAACCTGATATCTAGCTGAGAGAATTTCACCCGATCGCAGCAGGACAGATAATCGGCTATATACTCGCTTGAAACTCTAGATTCAGTGTGACAGTCTCATACTCTTGATGGTCTAGTGATGGTCTAGTAGGGCGATCGCAGCCTTTTGATTCACTTCTACGTCTTAACTATGGCTCATGAGATCGACATTCTAATTCTCTCCAATGCTCCTGGAGAACTGGCAACTTGGGTCAAGCCTGTGGTGCGAGAGTTGCGTGCGGTCTTGGGGAGCGATCACGATGCGGTGCGAATCTCGGTTATTCTGTCGCCATGTCCTAATGCAAGCGGGCAAGAAGCCGACATTGCGAGAAGTTATCCTGAAGTCGATCGCGTTCAAGCCGCCGATAAATTCTTTCCCTTTTTGTTATTTGGGAAGACAGCGGAGGATTGGGAGTGGCGCGATCGCGGGGTCGTCATCTTCCTTGGCGGCGACCAGTTCTTTCCGGTTGTGATTGGCAAGCGCTTAGGCTATCGCACCGTGATTTACGCCGAGTGGGAAGCCCGCTGGCATCGCTGGATCGATCGCTTTGCGGTAATGCGCTCTGAAATTGTCGATCGCGCTCCCCAACAGTACGCCCACAAGCTAACCGTTGTCGGTGACTTAATGGCAGAAGTCGGAGCCTACGCGCGATCAGAGGCTTCCAGTTCTTCTACTCCGCTCATTGGTCTGCTTCCTGGTTCTAAACCCGCCAAGCTCTCTCAAGGCGTTCCTTTTTTAGCCGCGATCGCAGAATGCATTCACGCTCAACGCCCCGACGCGCAGTTTATCGTGCCCGTTGCCCCGACGTTGGATTTGCCGACCTTGGCTCAATATGGCGATCCGGCTCAAAATCCAGTCGTGCCTTTGATGGGCAACATTTCTCTAAAGCTGATTCAATCTGAAACAGGTCATGCCCATCTCGAAACCCAAAATGGCGTTTCTATCGAGGTCAAGGTCAATCCAGTAGAGCGAGTCCCAGCCTATGAGGTGCTATCTCAATGTTCTCTCTGCCTTACGACCGTTGGCGCCAACACGGCAGAATTAGGTTCCCTCGCCGTGCCGATGGTTGTTCTTCTGCCGACGCAGCAACTTGACGCCATGCGATCGTGGGACGGGTTGCCCGGACTGCTGGTGAACTTGCCAGGGGTTGGCTCTAGTTTCGCCAAGATTGTGAATGGGCTGGCGTTGAAGAGGCTAGGATTACTGGCTTGGCCTAATATTTGGGCGAAAAAAATGATTGTGCCCGAACTCGTGGGAAAGCTTCAAGCGAAAGATGTAGCGGCGTTAGTGATCGATTATCTCGACCATCCAGAAAAGCTAAAAGCGATGCAGGAAGACCTACGGCGGCTACGAGGAGCGCCAGGAGCCGCGAGGAAATTAGCGGAGATGGTTCAAGAGGAGATCAGCACGTTTGACGGGGATCATTCTGAAGATCGCCCGTCGCGGCGTCCTAGCTCGTAGATGCCACAGCCCATACAGGCAACAATTCCAACACTGATGGCCCAACTTTGGCCCAAGCTCAACTCGACGCCAAGGCTACAGAGTGTGCCAACACCGAGAAACGGTAGAATGCTTAAAATTGAGGCGTAGAAGGCATTTTGAGATTCTCTGGCAGGGCGAGTTCGCTCAAATTCTTGCTCAGAGGTGTAGAGCGACCGCTCGGCGTAATTGAACCAGCGACTCAACTGATGAGTGACCCAATCCCCAACGGGTGAAAACCCTAGATAGAGTGCCAGCGACCACAATCCGGCTCCCGCAATTTCGGTTGCGTCAATGTTGAGTGCGAAGAGACCCAGATCGAGCGTGGTCATAGAAATGGTAAGTCAAGGGTTGAAAAATATTGTAACAAGCTAGACAAGCTGGTTTGCAATTCGTAACAGTAGTGTCCTCACCCTAATCTAATAGCAGTGAATTTAAGTGAATTTAGAATTTAATAGTAGTGCCTTCACCTTAACCATCTTCTGTGGGAGAGGGGACAAGAGCTTTGGCCCAAATTAGGGCGATAAGCGTTCGATGATCCACTGATTTTTATCGCGACGATAGCGTAGTCGATCGTGTAATCGGTTCGAGCGTCCTTGCCAAAATTCGATCTCAGTTGGTCTTACCCGAAAGCCTCCCCAGTGCGGCGGACGGGGGATCTCTTTGTGTTCGTATTGGGTTTTAAGTTGTTCTAATCGCTGTTCTAAAATGGCGCGATCGCGAATCACGTCACTTTGCTCAGATGCCCAAGCCCCAAGCTGGCTACCCACGGGACGACTGTGAAAGTAAGCGTCCGACTCTTCTGCCGCAATTTTTTCAACGGTTCCCACAATCCGAACTTGGCGTTCCAGTTCTTTCCAGAAAAACACGATCGCAGCGTTTGGATTCTCAACAAGCTGTTTGCCTTTGTCGCTGTTGTAGTTGGTGTAGAACACAAATCCGCGATCGTCAAACCCTTTCAGCAGCACAATTCGCGCCGAGGGAATGCCATCTCGACTCGCAGTTGCAACGGTCATCGCATTCGGTTCTGGCAGATCCGACTGCACTGCCTGATCAAACCAGATTTGGAATTGCTTAAATGGATCGAGATCAATCTCACTCTCGGTAAGTGCCTGGAGTGTGTAATCTTGTCTAAGATCGGCTATTGAAATATCCATGCCTGCACTTGGGTTCTAGTTGCACTGTAGTTTATTGTATTTGCTCGGAGTGTTGAAGTTATGACGCTGCTACTTGCTGGTGATATCGGTGGCACAAAAACCATTTTACGCTTGGTCAAGGCTGCCCCCGGCGCAGATCAAGAAGCGGCGCTAGAGCCGTTGTATGAGGTGCGCTATTCAAGCCACGATTTCCTGGGCTTAGAGCCGATGGTGAAGACCTTTCTAAAAGCCGCTGAGCAAGAGTTAGGAGAGCCGTTTGCACCCGAAAAAGCCTGCTTCGCGATCGCGGGCCCCATCCTCAACAACAAGTCTAAACTCACCAATCTCACCTGGACAATCGACGCGGATCTAGTTTCAGAAGAACTCGCCATTTCAAAGGTGGCATTAATCAACGATTTTGCCGCAGTCGGCTATGGTGTGTTGGGCTTGAGCGAGCCAGATATGCATACGCTGCAAGTGGGCAAACCTGAGAAAAATGCCCCAATTGCTGTGATTGGCGCAGGCACAGGATTAGGTCAATGTTTTCTGGTTCACACGGGAGAAACCTATCAGGTCTTGAGTTCTGAAGGGGGACACGCCGATTTTGCTCCCAAAACAGAATTAGAGTTTCAATTGGCGGCCTACTTATTAGATAAAAATAATATTGAGCGGATTTCGGTAGAACGCGTGGTGTCAGGTCAAGGAATTGTGGCGATCTATCAGTTTTTGCGCGATCGCAACTTCGCAACAGAATCTCCCGAAGTCGGTAATGTGGTTCGAGAGTGGGAGTCACAAGCGGGGCGCAGTGAGAAAAGCGCAGATCCGGCGGCGGCAATTTCTCAAGCCGCGTTAGAAGGCAGCGATCGCTTGTCCGTCAAAACGATGCAGATGTTTGTCGAAGCCTATGGCGCAGAGGCGGGTAATCTAGCGCTGAAGCTGTTGCCGTATGGCGGCGTTTATATCGCGGGTGGCATCGCGGCTAAAAATCTTCCATTAATCAAGGAAGGCAGTTTTCTCTACGCCTTTACTCATAAAGGACGGATGGCTGGACTGATGGAGCGAGTCCCGGTTCATGTGGTGTTGAATCCTCAAGTTGGACTGATCGGAGCTGCTCTTTGTGCCTCTAGGCTGTAGTCTACTTAAAGATTAAATCGAGGCGTTGTTGAGACTCCGACAGCGCTTCTTGCGGAGATTTGCGATTTAGTAACGTCGCCTCGATCGCCCGTCCTAAGTTATCCGAAATCCGGTTGTAGCCCGGAAAAATCGGACGCGATCGCCCATATTTCGCTTGGCTCAGAAACACATCCACCGCAGGCTGTTTTGCTTTAAAGTCCCGGTAGGCTTGACTCTCGCGCGATTTTAGGTTGGTCGGGAGATATCCAGTCCCAATCGCCCATTCCGTCTGAAAGGCTTCACTCATCACATACTCGGCAAACGTAAATGCGGCGCGTTCTTGCTCTGGTGTTGATTTGAAAATGAACAAATTCTCACCGCCCGTTGCTGTGCCTAGCTGTGCGCCTTTGGGAATCGGCAGCACACCAAAATCAGCCTTGCTTGCTTGCAGTTGTCCCAGCGTCCACGGCCCAGATAGCTGCATCGCGACTTTGCCTGCCAGAAAGTTGTCTAACTCATAGCCACGTTCAGGCTGAGAGAGAATTGCAGAGCCATCTTGGATGAGGTCTTGCCATAGTTGCAGGGCTGCGATCGCGCCTGGATTGGTGATGGTAATATCTGTCTGCCCAGCCGATTCTGAATTGATCGGATTGGCAGCCTGAATCGTTTTTTGCGGCGTCAAGTCACCGCCACCGCTCCACATAAACGGCAGCCACATAAACACTGTCCATTCTCCTTTTCCAAGCGGCAATAGCATCCCGTGCTGATCAGGTCGTCCATCGCCGTTTGTGTCACGAGTCAACTGTTTTGCAACTTGCCGAAACTCACTCCAATCCTTCGGTAATTTTTCAATTCCTGCGGCTTTGAATAAGCTTGGACGATAATAAATTCCAACATTATTTGTCCCAAATGGAACCGACCACGTTTGACCTTGATATTGAGTAGATTCTTTTAAGGCTGGATCAACTTCTGGCTTGAGTGGCGATGCTGCTAACCATTCATCTAAGGGTTTCAGCGCATCAAGTTCGACCAGTTGCCCAGTAATCATTGGCGCATACCACAACAGATTTGGGGCAGCATTGCCAACAACAGCCGCCAGAATCTTAGGAATTTGCTGATCGCCTTGTCCCACATACAGTGACTCGACTTGAATATCCGAATGCTGCTGATTGAATTTATTCACCAAGGTTTGCAACACATCGCGGTTTGGAGGCGGGTTTACACCTTGCCAAAGCGTCAGATGGGTCACGTTAGAGGTGGGTTGGGGTTGACAGCCGATGAGGAGAAAACTGAGACAGAGGGCAAGAAAACGGCAAATGTGGATCGCTCCGTTGAAAGGAGTTGCCCTCACCCTAGCCCTCTCCCACATGGAGAAGGAACAAGAATTGAATTGGCTCCCCTCTCTCTGTAGGAGACGAGTTGGGGGTGAGGGCGAAGTTGCATCACTCAACGAAATTAATACCCGACTCCGAGCGATCGCGCGCAAAGACTTGATCCATTTGTGAACAACCATAACCATTTGTCAGCACTCCACCACAGTTGCAGTCCCAAGAGTCATTATGAAAGATGAATTTACTCTTCTGACGGCGTAGTTCAATTTTGTTATGAAGAAACAGGTTGCAAGGTTAACTTGTCTCGGTTTGCTTTTACTGGTCTCCTCATGTCGCTCAAATTCTAGCAATACAAATGCACCGATCGAAATTACATTAAGTGGATGGCAAAGTAATCCCAACGAATCAAAACTCTTAGCAAAGGTCATCAACGAGTTTGAGACCAGAAATCCCAACATTAAAGTTAAACGCGAAGTGATCAACAGCCAGTATATGGACGTGATCAGAACTCGCTTAATTGGAGAAGTTGCTCCAGATGTATTTTATCTAGAAGCATTTGAGGCTCCAACCTTGATGAAAAGCGGAGTCTTAGAACCGCTCGATGCTTACATTAAACCAGACTACGACATCAACGATTTTGAACCGTCGCTGATCAATGCCTTTAAACGAGACGGAAAACTCTACGCCATTCCGAAAGATTTTTCGACGTTAGCACTCTTCTACAATACGACTGCGTTTCAGAATGCAAACCTCAAACAGCCTCCGAAAACCTGGGCTGAGTTAACCCAGTATGCAAAGCTATTAACGATCGATACCAATCGAGATGGCAAGCCCGATTGCTATGGTATGGGCGTCGCCCCCGAACTACCGCGTCAGCTATTTATGATCAAAGCCTTTGGTGGAAGCTTGGTCGATCAGCAGAATTACGCCAGTTTTGCCAGTCCAAACAGCGTGAAAGGGTTGCAGCTTGTAATTGACCAATATCGTCGCGGTTCCTGCGGAGTTGCGCCTTGCGCTAATCGCACCGTTGCCCAACCCTCTGATGTTGGCGCAAACTCTAACAGCGAAGCGTTTGGACAGGGCAAGATAGCCATGGCGATCGAAGGCGCGTGGGCAATTCCGTATTTAAAAGACACCTTTCCAGATCTGAAGTTCGCCACCGCAGAAGTTCCAACCATTAGTGGTAAAAAAGGCACAATGGCATTCACCGTGGGATACGGAATGAATCGTCAATCGAAACACAAAGATGCCGCTTGGAAACTAATCGAATTTTTGACCAGCAAACAGGGAATGAAGTCCTGGGCAACCGAAGGACTCGCGCTCCCATCTCGCAAATCGGTCGCGGCAGCCCTGAGGTACGATCGCAATCCTCTTTACGCTCCCCTTGCTGCCGGAGCAAAGTACGCCACCCTTTGGCAGTCGGGCGAAACGCTACCAACAGTGATGACGAATTTTGACAACCAGTTTGTCAGCGCATTGTTGGGGCAACAACCTCTGAAAGATGCCATGCAGAAAGCCCAGGACACCGCCAATCGAGAAATTTATTTATCAAATTAGTCATGCTGAAAAGCAAGTTTTTCAATCGACGCAACGTTCGAGAAGCCCTTTCTGGATATTTGTTTATGACCCCGACGATCATTATCTTGGGTGTCTTTCTGGCCTTGCCCGTGTTGTATGCGATCGTGCTTGCCTTTCATAAAGTGAATCTTTTAGGCGAAGTTAGCTACCGCTTCACCGGATTGAAAAACTTTGTTCGGATGCAAGACGATGAGCGAGCCTGGATCGCCTTGCAAAATACGGTTCAATACGTCGTGATCGTAGTTCCGATTCAAACTCTACTCGCGCTGGGATTGGCTCTCACTCTCAACGCCAAAATCAGAGGTAGAAGCTGGTTTCGCGTCGCTTTCTTTTTACCTACCGTCACATCTTCAGCCGTACTAACGCTGATTTTCATGTGGATCTACAAATCCAATGGCTTACTCAATAGCGTTCTGAGTTTCTTTAGCTTACCGACGTACAACTGGCTTGACGATCCCGAAGTTGCACTTAAAGGCATCATGATCATGAATATTTGGGCGACTGCGCCTCTGTTTATGGTGATTTATCTTGCTGCATTGCAAGACATTCCAGAAAGCTTATACGAAGCGGCGGCAATTGATGGTGCAACAACGTGGGAAAAGTTTTGGCACATCACCTTACCGTTTCTTCGCCCGGTTACATTCTTTGTGATTGTCATGGGTGTGATTGGAACGTTTCAATTATTTGATCAATCTTATATTTTCTCCAATGGTTCCGGTGGACCTAACAACGCCACTCTTACGATTGCACTTCTCATCTATCAATATGCGTTTAAAAATTTGGATATGGGATATGCCCTAGCATTAACCTTGATGCTTGCCTTTGTGATTATGACGGCTACCTTAGTGCAGCGTCAGTTTTTTGGAGAAGAAAGTTTAGATTAACATTAGACTTGTCGGGTAATAAGAGCCTAGCCGAAAACCTGTAAATTTATGAAATACTGGACTGGAGAGTGTTACA
>NZ_JCACCM010000115.1:0-20434 GCF_059501405.1 Myxacorys sp. | reverse complement strand
AATAGGGGTGCTTCCTATCCTACTTTCTCTACTCTCACAATGAATTAACCCTGGGCTAGAGCTAGAGCAGTGCCAGGGAAACTACTCACCTGATGGCAAACACTAAAAGTTTAGTTGTACATTGCTATTTAAGCAGCTTCACTTAATCTTCACAGTACCGACCTTTGACCTAGTTTAATTCTTCTATCAACAATTTCTGTACTAAAAACTTTGTTTCAAAATCAAAAAAACAACTACACCTCTAAACCTATATTTTTTTAATAAAGACTCCGTAGAAGCACTGGCTTTTATCACCCCACTTTTGCTAACTTTTGCTAACCAGTAGGATGCACATGGTGACAGCACAGGCGACGGTTTAGCACTCGGAGCATATATCAGTCTGTCCTTCGATGAGCACCTAAGGGGTCTTCAGGGATGTATCAGAGTTAGGACGTAAGCCGAGATGACTAGCGATCGCATTTACGCGAATAAAGATTCTGCATGTAGTAATGACTTATCAAAGTTATTAAATTTACTACTCAAAATGGTTCACCTCTTTAGAGCTAGCCTTATTAGCGATACTGCTGAGTACTACATAGCAAATTGCTACAAAGAGACTTGTCGAATTTTGAGTACTCAGTCCCACATGCGTTGGATTTTTCAGACGTTAGCGCAGTTCAGCACAGCCTGCTCTTCAAAGCGCTTAGCTGATAACCTAAGTCTTTTCTCGGTTTGAAAGAGAAGAGCAGAGTGGCAAAATCTGCTATTAGCGCTCTACCTCAATCCGTGGATATCCCTCTTTGAACGACAGAGCGATCCCTGTCTTTAATTTAGATTTGTGTTCCCTGTTCAAGTGCTTCATAAAGTCTGTGTGAGCGTGACTTGCCCAACAATCTAGAACTGGCTAAACTGACACAGCATTTTGAGATGACTTAAACATTCTGCCTAGCAGCAAGCCAGAGCAAGCATACATTGAGGAGAGTGGTCAAAACCGATGAAAGTAGCAATTCTTGCAGGGGGGTTAGGTTCCCGTTTAGCGGAAGAAACCGAACTTAAACCTAAGCCAATGGTAGAAATTGGTGGTCGCCCGATCCTGTGGCACATCATGATGCACTATTCCACCTACGGCTACAAAGACTTTGCGATCGCGCTAGGCTACAAAGCTGAGTACATCAAGAAGTACATGGTAGACTACTGCTCCTTAAGCAGTAATCTCACGGTAAATCTAAAAACCGGACATATTAATCAACATGAGGGGTACAGACCCGATTGGACAATCGATCTGGTCGATACTGGGCTCAAGACCCAGACAGGTGGTCGCATCAAGCAACTGGCTCCTTACGTGAACAATGAGACGTTCATGTTGACCTGGGGAGATGGCGTGTCTGATGTCAATCTCCATGATCTGCTAGCGTTCCATCGCTCTCACGGCAAACTTGCCACCCTCACCGCCGTTCGCCCCCCAGCAAGATTTGGCCATCTCCAGATCGATGGCGAACAGATCACTGAGTTTTCGGAGAAGCCCCAGATCGGCGAAGGATGGATTAACGGCGCGTTCTTCGTTTTAGAACCCGAAGTATTTGACTACATCGATGGCGATCTGACGCACTGGGAGAAAGAACCCCTAGAGCGACTTGCGAGAGATGGACAACTGATGGCGTACAAGCACAACTCCTTCTGGCAGTGCATGGATACCATTCGTGAAAAGAAATTATTAGAAAGCCTCTGGGAAAGTGGCAAAGCACCTTGGAAAATTTGGGAGGAACACAATGCGAGTATTACTAACGGGACATCGGGGCTACATCGGAACAGTATTGACGCCAATGCTCTTAGCAGCAGGGCATGATGTTGTTGGCTTTGATAGCGATTTGTATCGACGCTGCTCATTTGGAGAAGGCATTATTGAAATTCCGTCTATTCAGAAAGATATTCGGGATGCAGAAGCCTCCGATCTAGACGGGTTTGATGCGATTCTTCACTTAGCTGGATTGTCTAACGATCCATTAGGCGATCTGAACCCCAATCTGACCTACGACATCAACTTCAAAGCGTCTCTTCGATTAGCAGAACTCGCAAAACAAGTCGGGGTTGAGCGCTTCATCTTCTCGTCCTCATGCAGCAACTATGGCGCGGCAGGCGATGCACCCGTCAACGAAACCTCGGAATTTAATCCGGTGACGCCTTACGGG
Source organism: Myxacorys sp. (assembly GCF_059501405.1). Classification (NCBI taxonomy): domain Bacteria; kingdom Bacillati; phylum Cyanobacteriota; class Cyanophyceae; order Leptolyngbyales; family Leptolyngbyaceae; genus Myxacorys; species Myxacorys sp. The sequence continues at coordinate 18,266 of NZ_JCACCM010000115.1, read as the reverse complement.
TCTTCTAAAGCCATGACGGAAATTGAAGTTGCCAAGCTTGCAGATGATGTCTTCAGTCCAACTTTTCTTCGCAGTGCAACAGCTTATGGCGTGTCGCCCCGTTTGAGATTCGATTTGGTCTTGAATAACTTAGTGGCTTGGGCATATACAACCGGAAAAGTTCATATCAAGAGCGATGGCACGCCCTGGCGTCCGATCGTTCACATTGAAGATATTTCTCGTGCTTTCTTAGCAGTACTACATGCGCCTCGTGAAGCGGTTCACAATGAAGCGTTTAATGTGGGGCGCACTAGCGAAAACTATCGAATTCGCGAAATTGCAGAGATTGTGAAAGACACGGTCCCAGGCTGCGAAATTGAATTTGCAGAAGATGCCGGGCCTGATAAGCGCTGCTACCGCGTGGACTGTGACAAAATCGCTCGCGTTCTCCCCGAATTTCAACCCCAATGGACAACCAAGAAAGGCGCAGAGCAACTGTACAACACATATAAGAAGATTGGGTTGTCTCTCGATGAGTTTGAGGGTGAGCGCTACAAACGCATTGCCCACATCAAATATCTGATTGGTGACGGCTTGCTCGATACCAACCTCCGCTGGCAGCAGGCAACTCTAACTTCTGCTGGAGCGGGATTGTAGGCGCATCTCTTAAATCACCTCTTAAAACTATGAGTGACTGGAAAATCTCCGCGTGCCGTTCATGCGGCAACCCTGACCTAAACGTTCTGATCGATTTTGGCGAAACGCCTTTAGCAGATGCGCTGGTGACAGAAGCCAAACTGGGAGAGCCAGAAATTTTCGCACCGCTCGACCTTGCCGTTTGTTCTGAATGCTCTCTAGCGCAGATCACGGAAACGGTTCCTCCAGAAATTTTGTTCTGTCGGGACTACCCGTACTTTTCATCAGTTTCAGCCGCATTGCTAGAACATTTTGGCGGAAGTGCGCGATCGCTAATTCAAACCCGCCAATTGAACAGCAACAGCCTTGTGATCGAGGCCGCCAGCAATGACGGGTATATGTTGAAGAACTTTGTCGATCAAGGCATTTCAGTTCTGGGCATTGATCCCGCCGAAGGCCCGGCAAAGTCAGCCTTGGAAAAAGGTGTTCCGACCCTCAATACCTTTTTCGGCAGCGATCTAGCGAAGCAACTGCGATCGGAGGGCAAACAAGCCGATGTGTTTCTAGCGAATAACGTTCTTGCTCACGTTGCCGATCTCAATGGTTTTGTTGATGGCATTCGTACTTTGTTAAAAGACACAGGCGTTGCTGTGATCGAGTGTCCTTATGTTGTCGATCTTGTTGATCACGGCGAATTTGACACCATCTATCACCAGCACCTCTGCTACTTTTCTGTTACTGCCTTGGATAAACTCTTCCGTCGGCATAGTTTGTATCTCAATGATGTCAAGCGAACCACAATCCACGGCGGCTCTCTGCGCCTGTTTGTCGAACCCATTGAAGCCGTCCACGATTCGGTCAAAGTGCTGCTAGAAGAAGAAGCAAACCGTAAGGTCGATCGCGTTGATTACTACCTCGATTTTGCCGATCGTGTCGAATCAATCAAGCGCGATTTGCTGAAAATCTTGCACGACCTCAAAGGTCAAGGAAAGCGCATCGCGGCTTATGGAGCGGCAGCAAAAGCAACGACACTGTTGAGCTACATTGGCATCGATACGTCACTCGTAGACTATGTAGTAGACCTGAATACCTTTAAACAAGGTCGCTACATGGGCGGAAATCACCTACCGATCCATCCTCCCACAATGTTGCTCGAAGATCGTCCCGACTACGTGCTGATTCTGGCATGGAACTTTGCGGACGAAATCATGAAACAGCAAGATGCTTATCGCCAGCAAGGCGGTCAATTTATCATACCAATTCCGATTCCTCGAATTGTTTAGTTAGCTGTTGCAATAGACGTTGTAGTGGTAGAAGCAAAGTTTGCTTCTACCACTTTTTACCATTTATCCCAGTGTTTTCTTCAACAATGATTTAAATGTTTTACCTGATGGCTACATCTAGATTTCAGGCTAATTGCACCCATCCTCATAACCAAGCTAAAGCCTACGAGCGTTGTCCTGCTGTTTCCTTAGTTGCAGAGTCATTGGTTGGATTAATCATTGCATTAATTTGAAGAAACTTAAGAGTAACTGTGAAGACTGGGTGAAAACACTTGCTGCTAGTTTTACAGACAGGATAAGGTCTTGAAGTAACAAGAAGCGCTAAGAGTTAATGGTCTTACGATTATTTCACTGCCGCTTCCATACCTTACTTTCCGTGAATTTAAGTAATTAGAAAGGGCACTCGTCAGATAGTGACAACAATCTAATCCGTACCTTTTACACACAAAGCCAACTTTGAATAGCGAGATTTACGGAGAAATTAGATTGTTTGATGCCCCATGATTCTTTAGAGGTTGCCGAAGCAAATTCCATAGGCGAGCCTGTCGCCTAATCAATTATTCTGTAGCGTCTAAAGCCGACAATAAGCCACTCATGGCAGCGATCTAGCCACACCCTACCTACAGTTCTGAGGAGAACGTTTGATGCATACGGTTTACGTTGATTCTGCGGTTAACGATCAGGTGAGAAGAGAGCGACTCTACAACGGTCAAATCTTTGTTTTCACCCCTCGTCCTAGCACGATCGCGCTGATTCAACATGCTCGCAAGATGATTGCAGCAGCGTTTGGTAATCTTGATCCTCGCGATGCTCAGTTCCACATGTCTGTCGAGGAGTATGTATCGATCGTGGCTCCTCTCAAGCCTCAATTTATTCACCACCCCGAAACCAAGGGACTGATTCAGGATATTCTGCGGGACTTCTCCTGTGATTTAGAGAAGACCTATCTGGATGTTCCTCGCCTGAGAATGGTGACTTCTGACGGATACCTCACCAGTGGAGTTGGCTATGCCCATCACCCCCATCGCGACACCTGGTACTCCGCGCCAATGTGTCAGTTGAATTGGTGGTTGCCGATTTACGAAATTGAGACAGAGTGTTCAATGGCATTCCACCCCCGCTACTGGAATCAAGCTGTGAAGAACGAGTCCAGCAGCTTCAACTATTATGAGTGGAATAAGAGCGGACGCAAAAGTGCCGCTCAGCACATCAAGTCAGATACCCGAAAGCAGCCCCATGCTGTTGAAGAAATCGAGCTAGATCCGCAAATTCGAGTTGTTTGTCCTGCAGGCGGCATTGTCCTATTCTCAGGCGCTCAGCTGCACTCGACCGTGCCGAATACTTCTGGGTTCAGCCGCTACAGCATTGACTTTAGAACGGTGCACCTCGACGAAGTAACGTCTATGAGCGGTGCACCAAATGTCGATTCTGAACCAACCGGAACCTCGCTGAGGGATTTCATGCGCGGTAGCGACCTCTGCCGCTTGCCAGAAGAGATTGTGCGCCAATATGACCAGGGTAGCCTCGTCGAAGAGGGATTGATCTTCAAACCTGACTTGGGCGACGTTGAGAAACGCCAAGTGTCAGTCGTGTCATAACATTTTGAGGGGTTTTCTGACTCGCATGGAGGAGACCCTCAAAAACACATTGTTGCTTTGGCTAAAGAAACCTTATTTACCTTCAAGAATCCTATGAATCAGCCATCTACACTGGGGCAAAAAATTCCCGCTGGAACCCGTCTTGTATCGTATGACTGCCCAAGCTGCGGACACCACGAATCAGCCGTGTTCTATGAGGTTCGCAACGTTCCGGTACACAGTTGTCTCATGATGCCCAGTCATCAGGAAGCGGTGGACTTTCCGTGCGGGGATGTAGTGTTAGGATTTTGCCCAAGCTGTGGCTTTGTCACCAACGTTGAGTTTGATGCAAATAACTCAGACTACTCACCCATTTACGAAGATCAGCAGAGCTTTTCACCAACGTTTAACTCATTTGCTTACAAGCTAGCGACTCGTCTGATTGAAAAGTACGACTTGCGCAACAAGAAGATTGTTGAGATTGGATGCAGCAAGGGTGACTTTCTACTCTTGATGTGTGAGTTAGGCAACAACTACGGGGTAGGAATCGACCCAAGCGCGATCGTAGGTCGGGTGGAAAGTGCCGCCGCTGATCGAGTGATGTTCATTCAAGATTACTACTCTGAAAAATACTCAGAACACACGGGTGAATTTATCTGCTGCCGTCACACGCTCGAACACATTCACCAAACCGCAGACTTAGTTCGCACCGTCCGACGCTCAGTGGGCGATCGCCTCGATACCGTCATTTTCTTTGAAATTCCTGATATGGGACGGGTGCTGACTGAGCAAGCCTTTGAAGACATCTATTACGAACACTGCTCCTACTTCACACCCGGATCATTGGCGCGGTTGTTCCGGCAAGAAGGTTTTGAAGTGCTTGATGTCTATCTAGACTACGGCGATCAGTATTTGATGATTGAAGCGCGTCCAGTGGCGACTCCATCGACCAAGATTCACCCTGCTGAAGAAAGCGTCGAGCAATTGGTGAAGGATGTTGAGCTATTTGCATCCAAAATCGGGGACAAGTTGGGCTACTGGAAGCAGCATTTGGAGACGATGAAAGCGGACGGCAAGAAAGTTGCGGTTTGGGGTTCTGGCTCGAAGTGCGTCGCGTTCCTCACCACTTTGGGAACCAAAGATCTGATTGATTGGGTCGTGGATATCAACCCTCATCGGCACGGTCGATTTATTCCAGGTGTGGGTCAAGAGATCCGTTCTCCTGAGTCCCTTAAGGACTACCAGCCGGATGAAGTGATCGTCATGAACGCCATCTATTGCGACGAAATTCAAAAAATGCTGGATGATATGGGCGTTACAACAAAAGTTGTAGCTATCTAAAGCATTAGATTTGGTTGGAGGCGGGGTCGTCTTCCGCCTCCAACCACTCAGTGGATTTAAGTGAAGCAAATGTCAGGGATAGTCATGTACGATTATGCAATTGTTGGAGGCGGAATTGTTGGCTTATCGACTGCCGTTGCCCTCGGAAGACGATATCCGAATGCTAGGGTCTTGCTGTTAGAAAAAGAAAGTCAGTGGGCATTTCATCAAACTGGAAATAACAGCGGTGTGATCCATTCAGGAATTTACTATAAGCCTGGAAGCTTTAAAGCAAAATTTTGTCGAGATGGTAGTCGCTCGATCGTTCAGTTCTGTCGGGAGCATGGGTTAGAGTACGAAATATGTGGCAAAGTGATTGTCGCAACTAAGCCCGAAGAACTTCCTTTACTAGATAATATTTATCAACGGGGTTTAGACAACGACTTAAAGGTTGAGAAGATTTCAGCACCAGCGGTTCAGGAAATCGAACCTCATGTTCGTTGTCTTGCTGGAGTGAAGGTTTACTCGACTGGCATTGTTAGTTATAAACAGGTTTGTCAAAAGTATGCCGAGATCGCTGCCTACCAAGGAGCCGATTTGCGGTTAAATACTCGCGTAGAATCGTGCATCAGCACGACAGATGGATATGACGTCACCACAAGTAATGGCAACTTTACGACGCGATTTTTGATCAATTGTGCCGGATTGCACTGCGATCGCGTTGCCAAACTGACCGCCGCCCAACCTCCTGCCAAAATCGTTCCCTTCCGGGGTGAGTACTACGAACTTACGCCCGAAAAACGTTACTTGGTCAAAGGTTTAATTTATCCGGTTCCCAATCCAAACTTCCCCTTCTTGGGCGTTCATTTCACTCGCATGATTGACGGAACCGTTCACGCTGGTCCAAATGCGGTGCTGAGTTTAAAGCGAGAAGGCTATCGCAAAACGGATTTTGATCTGCGCGACTTTACAGAAGTGATGACTTATCCGGGCTTCTGGAAGCTGATGTCAAAACACGCAGATCAAGGAATTCAGGAAATGATTCGCTCGTTCTTCAAAGCGGCATTTGTGCGCAGCTTACAGGAGTTGATTCCTGAAGTCCAGTCCGATGACCTTATTCCAACTCATGCTGGCGTGAGAGCGCAGGCGCTGTTGCCCAACGGAAAACTGGTCGATGACTTTCTGATTGAGCAGGGGAAATCTGCGCTCCACGTTTACAATGCCCCTTCACCAGCGGCAACATCATCCTTGGAGATTGGCAACGCGATCGCTGCCCAAGTTCCGGAATTTCAGCTAACCCAGATTGCTCTAAGTTCATAAACCATCCCTTACTTAGGAGGCATGTGTGGGCACTCGTCAACCTTTGCGCCAATCTTTTACTTCTGATCCTGCCCCTAAAGCGTGGGCGAATCGAATCATCGGCAGCGCCATCTTCATCATTTTGCTGGCAACGCTATCGCCGTTTGAATTTACAGCGAAAGGTGTGACACTTAAAAGCGCAATTAGGGACTTTTTTGCTCATCCTAGCGACTGGAGCGATTTGATCGGCAATGTTCTCTTATTTATGCCGTTAGGGTTTGGAATTGCGCTACGCACCCAGTCGCAGGGAATAAAACTCCGAACTGGACTCGCGATCGCGACGATCATCAGCCCTCTGCTATCTTTTAGTGTTGAATTATCGCAGGTGTTTCTGCCATCCCGGAGCCCTAGCTGGATTGATATCTCAACCAACACCACCGGAGGCTTTTGTGGCGCATTGAGCTACATTCTACTAGCGGCAATCAGCGCGAGGCATAACTCTACAACAACTGCATCCAATCAACTCGTATGGGTTGAACACAAGGTCAAACGGCTGCTGACCATTCAGAATTTGGCAGTTGCATTGGTCGCCTGGATTTTGATGACAGGGCTAGTCTCATTGTCTCTTCAGCAAGCAGCGCAACTGAGTAATTGGAATTCTAAGTTGCCACTTCTATTGGGAAACGAGAAGACAGGCGACCGTCCCTGGAACGGAACTATTTCCAAGGTTGAGATTAGCGATCGCGCTCTATCCCGATCCGAGATTGCTCAAGTTCTCCAAACTAAAGGTTCACTTCCGCAAGCTGGATTAGTCACAGCGTATGAGCTAACCAACTTAGCAAGCCGCAACTTGCTCAGTAGACCGCTAAAAGATCGCACAGGTCAATTACCAGATTTGGTGGCTCAGGGAGATGGAATTTCAGCAGTTCCAGAAGGTGTGCGCGTATCGAATAATCATTGGCTCTCAACGGTTGAGCCTGCCTCAATGTTATCCAACCGATTGCGGAACTCCTCTCAGTTTACAATTAGTACGATCGCAGCAACCTCAGATCTAGATCAAACTGGGCCTGCTCGAATCCTATCGCTTTCTGCCAATCCAGCCCGTCGCAACTTTACGCTGGGTCAGGAACACAACCAACTCGTGTTTCGGTTAAGAACGCCGATCACAGGAGAAAACGGAATCTACACTGCCCTGTTTGTACCCAATATTTTTCGAGATTTTAAACCTCATCATTTTCTCTTAACCTATTATCAGAACGTTCTTCGTCTGTATGTGGATGAACCGCGAAATTCTTACAGCCTCGAACTAACGCCTGAAATTACACTATTCCGCTACCTATTTCCCTTTGAGGGACGGATTTTACAGCTTACGAGCTTTAGTATTTCGGTTCACAAATTGATGTTCTATGCTGTTTTCTTTGCTCCTTTAGGCGGTATTCTGGCGCTTCTTTCGAGTAGGTTCAAACAGCAGCCTCGGTTTGACATCTTGCTAATCCTAAGTGGAATATGTGTTCCTGCTTTTATACTTGAGCCCATTATTCACACTGAGCATTTGCGCTTAGAAAATATCGGTCTTAGTATTGGCATTGCTTCAATAACAATGCTACTGAGTAAAAGCAAGATAACGTCATGGCTGTACTCTACAGGTAAAAGATAGACAGCAGCCATCATCAAGCCATTCAATGGAAAGCTTTAGTACCCAAGCAAATCTTGGTTCTAACTAAGCCCGAATTTTGGCAAATCTTTATGTGTTCGGTCTAATTTACTTCAGATGAAACTCTAGAGATGCGCTGTTGATGCACTTGAGGCAACGCCCACCAAGGAACATGAGGATGCTCATGATGCTCTAGATGATAGCCAAAGTGATAGCAACTAATAAATGAGCAGAATGTAGACCAATTCATGCTTTGGGCACGGCTGCTGTTTTGGTAACCTCCCTTAGGTTCACGATGAGGCAAATACGTTCCAAAGAAGAAAAGCTGAACGGAACTTGCGATCGCAGGAATCGCCCAGAACAGAATCAGATTAAGTTCGGGAACATGCAAGAGACCATGCAGGGTGTGAAAGATGACGACCAAACCGATTAATCGTGTCCAACTCCAGTAGCTGAGCATGAAATTGAAATACCAAGCGATCGGATTTTTATGTTGTCCGTTATGGAAGTCTGGATCAGTTTCAGATGCGGGATTATGATGATGCAACCAATGAGTTTTTAGCAAGCTTTTGTATGAGAAAAGCGCATAACAGGCAATTGATAGAGAACCAATAAAGTTATTGAGCTTAGGATTCCTGGGAGCAACTGCGCCATGCATTGCGTCATGAGCATTGATAAACAAACCTGTGTATAAGAACGTTTGTAAAACCACTAATGCAAGGCGAACTCCAGTAGGCAAGGCGACCGCATCAATAGATAGTAAGATAAATAAGCCTAGCGCCCACAAACCGAAAATGGTAAGCGCAACAACAACGCCGCGTTCAATGCTAACGCTCCATTTGCTAGTTCCTGGCATTGAGGTTGAATGAAATTGAGTTCTGTTTTGAGATTGTAAAAGCATCAGATCCTTAACCAAGAGCATTCTCAATATTGCGTTGATATTAATTTGGAGTAGCAATCAATAATCAAGTTGAGCTACATTAACAGTCTAAAAATTGAATGAGTTCATGCTCTCTGTCAGAGTACTAACTTAAGCTCAAGCCTAAAGGATGAGCTTTTGACGTGAGATGTATCACTTTTGAATAAGGTCATGCAAAGAACTTTTAATGAGCATTGTTCAATTCTTATTACATAAAAACAGAGCAAGCGGATGCGCGATCACGCACATTAGCATTTGTATTGTTTGTCCTCTAGGTCTGAATGGTTACCAGTCTATAAAAGGCTTTGGTCACATATAGAAATTAGTCTATAGAAAATTATGAAATTACCAACATCTATCAGATTGAACCAATAAATACAAATCTTAACATGTATCTTGATGCATAGTTTGATGGGGTACTGCCAATAAGAGCGCCTCAACGCATGAACCCCTGAAAGATGCTCACGCAGTTTAAGAGCACGTATTAGAGAATATCCATTTCGGTAGAAAGTAGTTTTAGCTGACTTATAGAGTTTGTTCAAAGGATTTAAGGCAGTTTCTGAGCCGGAAGGACGCGGAAACGGGGATTAAAAATGGGTCAAGTTGATCTGAGACAGGAATCAGCACAGGGCGTATAAGGTAAATCGAAATGGTAAGCTCGTTATGCACACCAAGGTAATCAGCTTCAACCGGAAGTTATTTCCGTTGCCATGCAAGGCGCTTATGTTGCTAAGTTGATTCAGCGTCGTTTGCAGGGACGAGAACTGCCATGCTTCCACTATTCCGATGCTGCACTGCCATGCTTCCACTATTTTTGGATTGATTCACAAAATCACCCCCCTGCATCAACTATTGGCAACGGGAGGAGGGGCGCGATCAAGCGTTTGGTTAAAAATTCTGGCAGATGTTTTGCAAACAGAATTGATTGCGCCTAGAGCTGAAGAAGGCCCTGCCTATGGAGCCACAATTTTAGCAATGGTAGGGATTGGAGCATATCTCAATTTGGAAACGGCGTTCAAGATCCTGACCCAAGTTGGGGATGTTGTACAGCCGCCAGAAAATCCGATGTACGAGTCTGCGTTTCAAAAATACAAGCGATTGTATGAAGCCTTGAAAGCGGTTCGTTAATCAGTTCGCTAAAATTGAGAGTCTTCATATAGAGCGATCGTTGTTGTAGCTGACTCAGTTTTAATTCTCTACCCAATGTTTTCTAATTAGCGTCAGTCTCCACTCACCCTTGCCGCTACCAAGCCCGGCGATCCTGAGCTTGGTAGCATCGATGAAAGGTTGCAAAACGTCATGCGACGCCCGCGAAGGTCAGAAGGTCAACCATTGTGAAGTCACCCTCAACACTCCCATCCCGGCGAGGAAGCTCAGGTTCCCAATTTGGTTGCTGAGACCAGTAGGACGCGCTATCACTCAGCAGTAGCCCGAAGAAAACCTCTGCGACAATTCGGCTGCCGACCTGTCCCAGTCGTTGTCCCTCATGCTGCACTAACGCTTCTTTCAGAATGTAGTACCAGAGCGGTGTGCTTTCGTGGAAATTCAGGTCTGTTAGTTCTGCAAAGTCTGTCTTAGTTAGCGGGTCATACCCTAACTTACAAGCGATCGCTTGTCCTGATGGCAACCCATGTAAAAGGTGTCGTTCGAGATTTCGTCCAGCTAGGCTCTTGAATTGGTCTCCTGGACCAACCAGCCCAGGCCCCACTGGTAGATCAAACATGGGCGAAGAGATGAACGGGTCGATCCGTTTGTTTCTTTTAACCTTGGGTCGGGCTATAGGAACAGGACCATCAGGACCACTGGGATCAGGAGCTACTTCCAGAGTCCCGAAGTCGAAGAACGTGTCCCATTCAACAAATCGGCGAGTTGCTCGACGTCCTCCCCGGAGATCATTCGGGTCGCCCTCTCGCGGATCGATCGCAGCATCGAAAATGGGCGCACCAAATCCCTGATTAACTTTGTAACCAGGACGAATTTGACTGTGCCCGAAACGGTAAACCGCAATCTGAAATTCACGGGGAAGCGTTGGCTTAGCAGATACCTTAAACAGAGTCGGACCATTGCTCCGCACCTGCTCAAAAACGGTTGAATCTAGAGAAACCCGTAAAAACTGGTTGACCACGATGTATTGGTAGTGCCAACGGACAAGCTTTTGTGCCCGGTTGAACTGTTCCTCTGCGCTTTCCCCGGGGTAATGGTCAACCACCCAATCGACAACTCGGTTGTGAAACTTTAGGAAGGCTAAGTGAAGCTGTGAGATGATCACGTTCTCGTCGTTTCGGGGGTCGCCGATGATCGCCCGTTGCTGACTGGTTCGCGGTAAGTCGCGAGGAGCATCAAAGTCGATGAGAAATTTAGCGGGTAAGGGTCGCTCGATCTCAGAGGCGCGATCGTATAGAAGCCGATCTTCGCTAGGTCCACGACCATAGACGCTATCCAAGTCCAGAAAAGGGTTGCGCAAGTTTGGGCCGGTTGTGGCAGGAGGTCTGAGGGGGGCGGGATCAAAGGTGATATCGTGGTCGAGAAACTGTCCGAGAAAGGTAAAACCAACCGTCATTTCGGGGTTGGGATTGTCCGGGTTTAAGACAGGATTCGAGTCTAGCGGATTAGTGATCGTAATCCGTGGGTCTTGGGCATCCATCAATCCGCCCCTCTGACCTAACTCGCGCAGCCGAGCAATGACATTATCGGGGTCCTGCCCTTCTGCGAATGAAGGGAGGTGGTGAAACATTTTGCCGAAGTCGTCTGCGGGTGGTCGCGGTCTACAGAAAACCTTGAGGCTTGGATAAAGTGAGTCCTGGAACATGCGAGCATCTTGGGCGGTTGCCCCTGCCTTGCTGACCTGCATTGTGCCTGTCTGCATCGTAACCTCCGTGGAGTGAATGTTGATTAGACCTGTAAGTTGTCACCGGCCTGATTTTCTTCACTTGAAGAGTTGCATCGATGCTCCGATGCTGAATGGTCTACCCTACCGGCGACAGGTAATGTCTACACCACGACCCGTCATCTCTTTTCCGCCTTTTGCAACAATTTGTCATGCCATTTAGAATCTGCCATTCGATTCGTTTAAGGGTTAGCCAAAACTTTGTTCTATAACAGAGGACAGCACAACATTTATCCATTGCGAACCATGCTTGGAGTGGTCGCCTCAACACGATCGCCTGTACCTACATCAAACCAATTAATCGAGTCGGGCGGAAATGCCAATCGAACTGGTGCATTGGTTGCTAACCGATGTTCCATTCCTAGAAGAGCACGAACAGTGATTGGCTCTTCTCCACTCACAATTCTGACACTGACAAGATTATGCATCCCCAAATTCTCGACTAGGAATACTTGACCGTCGAGAGCAGGCTCATTGGAGGATTGGGCTACATGTACATGCTCTGGGCGAATCCCAAGAATGATTTCCTTTGTATTAGAGCCTAGAGGCAGTGGAATTCGACTGTTGCCTACGATCGCTCGTCCTGCCTCACATTTAACCTGTAAAAAATTCATCTGCGGACTGCCGATAAAGCCAGCCACGAATCGATTGGCAGGTTCGGTGTAAATTCGTTCGGGCGTATCGAGTTGTTGCAGGTAGCCATTGTTGAGCACGGCAACTCGCGTCGAAAGCGTCATCGCCTCAGTTTGATCGTGGGTGACGTAAACGACGGGCGTGTTCTGTGACCCAAACAACTGCTTCAACTCTGCCCGCACATGTTCACGTAGCAGCGCATCTAAGTTGCTGAGCGGTTCATCGAGCAAGAAGACATCTGGACGACGAACAAGGGTTCTGGCAACCGCGACTCGTTGACGCTGACCACCCGATAGCTGACCGGGTTTGCGATGCATTAGTTCATGTAAACCTAGAAAATCAGCTACCTCATGAATTCGACTTTGGACTTCCCCGCTTGGAGTTTTGCGCAATTTCAAACCAGAGGCAATGTTCTCATACACCGTCATGTGCGGATACAAGGCGTAGCTTTGAAACACCATCGCAATATTGCGATCGCCAGGACTGAGCCGACTGACATCTTGACCGTTGAGCAAAACTTTTCCGCTACTCGGTTGTTCAAGTCCAGCAATGAGTCGGAGAATGGTTGATTTTCCGCAACCAGATGGACCTAATAGCGTTAAAAATTCGCCTGCACCAACGCTAAGACTGATATCTTTAACAGGAACGACGGTAGGGGTATAAGCTTTGCGAAGATCGACGAGTTCGAGTTTCTTATTCATAGGTGCTAACGAATGAACGGTGGGTGAGATAGAGTAAATGCTTTATCCTTTGACGGCTCCTGAAGTCAAACCTTGCACGATTCGCCGTTGGAAAATTAAAACCAGCAAAACAAGAGGAATTGTTCCCAGCACCGTTGCCGCCGCAATTGGACCAAAGGGAATCTCAAACGGAGATGCGCCGCCAAGCTGTGCCCCAGCCACAGGAACGGTTTTCATGTCCTCGCGAGTGATAAACGTGAGGGCAAAAATGAACTCATTCCAGGCAGCAATAAACGTTAAAATTCCCGTTGTGGCTAATGCTGGCAGCGTCATGGGCAGCACAATATCAAGCAACATTCGAGGAGTGCTGTATCCATCAACTCTAGCCGCATCTTCGAGATCCTTTGGAAGCTGCTGAAAAAAGCTTCTCATAACTAGAATTGTCAACGGTAAGTTGATTGCTGTGTAGGGAATGATCAACGAAAGATAATTATTTCCTAGATTGAGATAACGAACGATATCTAACAATCCCAAAAACAATAGAATCGGCGGAAATAACGTCACGATGAGAACGCCTGCTAGAATGATTCGTTCACCCTGTAGTTTCAGTCGAGCTAAAGCATAAGCCGCAGGGGCACCAATGCCAAGTGCCAAAACCGTAGACGCTAATGAAACTAAAAAACTATTGAACAGGTAGTTGAGAAATGGGCGTCGTTCAAACAGCTTTTGATATTGGTCAAGCGTTAGTTGATTGGGACCCGGAAAATAGACATTTGGAATCTCCGCGATCGCATCATCCGTTTTGAACGAGGTCAGCAGTTCCCACAAGATCGGCGCAAGACAGAAGAGCACCGTTAGCGCTACGGCAATCGGTAAGATAAATCGCCGTATGCTGGGCCGGTGCACAGTCGTCTGTTGATTTTCTGGAAAGGCGGTTGTCATAATTACACGGCTCCCGATGCGCGTTTTCTAGACCGATTGAGGAAAAAGCTGGCGATCGCAACTACCAACACCAACAGTAGAAAGGTAACAACAACCAATGCTGCCCCGTACCCAAAATCAAGATATCGCATCACTGTCGCATAAATGTAGAGAGAAACGGTTTCCGTTCCGCCGCCTGGACCGCCGCCTGTCATAACAGAGATCAGATCGAAGATGCCAAACGCCTGGGCGAGACGAAACAGCAACGCGATCACAATCTGAGGCAGCAGCAGAGGTAGCGTCACCTGTCGAAAGCTCTGCCACGGGCTTGCACCATCAATGGCTTGGGCTTCGTACAAATCACTCGGAATCGATTGCAGTCCTGCTAAGAGCAAAATGCTGATAAAGGGCGTCGTTTTCCAAACGTCGGCAACGATGACCGAAATCATCGCCAGAGTTGGATTCCCTAGCCAGTTGATGCCCGTTTGAATCAGTCCCAACCGCAGTAGAATATCGTTCACAACGCCGTACTGATCGTTAAAAATCCACGTCCAGGCGAGTGCAATCAGAGCGGTTGGGAGTGCCCAAGGCAGAATGGCGATCGTACGGACAATTCCTCGCCCTCGAAAGGATTGATTGAGGACTAAGGCAATGCCCATGCCCAAAACGAGTTCTAGTGAGACGGTGGCAAGGGTAAAGATCGTCGTGTTCCACAGCGTATTCCAAAACCGTCCGTCTTGCGCCATTCGCGCATAGTTATCGAGTCCTGTAAAGGCCGGACTGAGTTGATTTCCTAGGTTAATTGTGAAGAAACTTTGCCAAACCGCCCGCAGAATTGGGTAAGCAAACACCAGCGCTAACACGGCGATCGCGGGAATGGTCAGCAACCAGCCCGTCCGCCGTTCTTGAGCGCGAACATAATCCACCATTGGTTTTAAGCTCCCAGTAAAGAACGAGTTTCGCGAGCGGCAGCTTGCAGCGCCTCTTCTGGCGATGTGCGCCCCGAAACAGCAGCACTCAAGTAGCGCTGCAAAATATCTGACGCTTGAGCGTATTGAGCAATCTGAGGACGCAGTGCTGGAGTCTCCAACACTTTTAGCACTAGGGGGAAGTATTCATACTTTTTCAGCAAGTCTGCATCGTTGTAGAGCGATCGCAGGCTCGGTAAATAGCCGCCCGTCAGTGAGGTTTGTTTCTGAACATACGCACTCGTAAAAAACTGAATGGCTTTCCACGCTTCTTGAGGATGCTGAGTCGTGGATGCAATGCCCCAACCCCAGCCGCCTAACGATCCAGCACTCTCTTGCCCCGGCGCGTGAACCATGGGTTGAATGCTCACCTTACCGCGTACTGGCGACCCTGCCTGGTTGAGCAGTTCCCAAGCGTAGGGCCAATTCCGCATAAAAACGGTGTTGCCACTCTGAAAGAGCCGTCGCGCTTCTTCTTCTTGATACGTACTGACGCCTGGGGGCGACACACCTTGATCAATCGTGCTGAGCAAGAATTTGAGTGCCGCGATCGCTTCTGGTCGGTCTAACCCAACTTCGTTAGTTTGTGGATTGACCCAAAAGCCGCCGTGACCCTGAAGCACTTCGGTAAACATGGCAGCCGCACCTTCATACTGTCGCCCTTGCCAAACATAGCCCCACTGCACTTTGTTATCAGCTTGCTGAATCGTTTTTGCGGTTTGCAACAAGTCAGAAAATGTTTCGGGTGGCTTGAGCCCGGCTTGCTTGAGTAGGTCGGTGCGATAGTAGAGCATTCCAGCATCCGTTCGCCAGGGCAATCGATACAGTTTGCCTTTATAGCGACTGCCTTCAATGTCTCCTGGCAAGAAATTCACCAGTTCTGCTTTTGAAACAAGATCTTCTAGAGGGCGCAGCCACCCTGCCGCCGCGAATTTAGACAGCCAAACGACATCCATGTTGATCAGGTCGTAAGGAGAACTGCCTAACAGGAAAGAAGAGGTATTTAAGTCTTCAACCAAGTTGCTGGCGTTGGGAGCCTCGATCATGTTGAGCTTAATGCCTGAATTTTTCTGCTCAAATTCTGCGATCAAAGGCCGCAGCGTCGGAACTTCCGGTGCATTCATTAAAAATGAAAGAACAACGGGTTGTGACCTAGCAGGTAACACAATGAGCAGAGCGGTCAAGGCAAATGCTGTGAGTAAGCTCAGCGTGCGAAAGAGTAGCGAGCTTCGCCAGTATCGCAGGAGTTTGAACCAGTATTCTCGGACGATTTCCATAAATAAATTACCGCGACTGAGAGGCACAACTTAATGGCACAATGGGTGCGATTCGCGTTCCCTAAACTGGATTTTGGTTAAGCTGATCGAAATGCCAGAGATGAAACTTTAAAAGAAATTAGCAACGCTAAACTCACAGCTTCTGAAAGCTAGATTCTATTTTATAAACTAAAGGGTTTGCTCTATGATTCTCATCTTCTTCAAGACGGATTGAATGAGAATAAGTATTAAGTTAAGTAACGAATATGACTACTTTAAGAATTATTTAATTCACAAATTCTAGGTCTAATTTTAGAGTAAATGACCTATCCATTGATTATTGGTTAAATCAATTTGGATTAACTTCAGATTAACCTCTAGATTAACATTAACCTCTAGATTAGCAATGTATACCCTGCAAAGAATTCAAAATCCGTGAAATTACAATTACAGTTTGAACAGCACCAATGAATAATCCCAGGCGATACATTTTGACCCACATGCCGACAGGTTTTTCGTTTGCTGACCATAGAAATGCGATCGCAAGAGCCACAATAATTTCTGTAACTAGCGACATCCGAATTGTAACCGCACAATCGCCTTTTCCAACCACAAATAGGCTGCAAGTGGCTAAAAAGAAGCAGCCAAACCCTAGAAAACAATCAAATGTTCTACTCATCGTCTAGCCTATTCGGAACAGTAGGTATAGTGTATAAACGGAGATACTTTAACATTGTGTGCTTTTTTATTCAATACATTCTACGTGTGCAATCCACCTTTTCAACTCAGTAGATTTGGCAGATGGAATGTAATTAAAGTCTTTCTAAGTCGTGACTCGATAATCAATAGCCAAGTCTAATAAATATCATATGACCATAAAAAATCTGAAAAATCTTTAGCCACTACTTACGGGGATTTGCACACTACATAATTTTGTACACGCTGAATGCCATGCCATTTCTCCACGGTTGGCTTTACCAAACTCTAGAGGATTGCTACGTTAGGTTGTAACAAATGATTGAGTTCTAAAAAGAGTGTAAAAAGATTAATTTTGAACCGAAAACGCTTGTATAGTAAGGAATTTTTATAAGCACCGCTTGTGGATTTTCCAGTTTATATTGGCGTCGGCGCAGTCAAACTTCATCCGCACATTTTTTTTGAAGCGATCGCATATTCAATTGCACTGCGGTTATCGCTCAGAAACTTTCGTCAAGATACGATTTCGCCGCCTCAACGCAGTTCGATTATCGTCGGCGGACTCGTAGGCGCATTGATCGGCGCAAAGGTGCTGGTGATGCTGCAACATATTGATATAGTTTGGCAGCATCAGGAACAGTTTTTTTGGCTATTGCTTCAGGGTAAAACGGTAGTCGGAGCGCTATTGGGTGCAGTAATAGGAGTTGAGGCGACGAAGAAACTGCTTCATGTTGATCAATCAACGGGCGATGCCTTTGTTTACCCGCTCATATTAGGAACTGCGATCGGGCGATTGGGGTGTTTTTTTACAGGGCTGAGCGATCGCACCTATGGCATTGCGACTAACCTGCCGTGGGGCGTTGATTTTGGCGATGGGATTTCCCGTCATCCAACGCAGCTTTATGAAATTACATTTCTGTTCATGTTAATGATATTTCTAAAGGTGCGATCGCGTTATCCTATGCATTCTGGAGATTTGTTTAAGTTCCACTTGATCAGTTACTTAAGTTTCCGCTTTCTGATTGACTTTATTAAGCCCGACTTTCACTTTGCGCTAGAATTAACTGCAATTCAAATTGCATGTGTTTTAGCGATTGTTTACTACCGCAATAGCATCACTAGACTGTTTAATTTCACTGTAAAGACTGTTTAACTGCACCGCAAATTATGCCAACTCGTCCTTATCTGTTCTACGCTTTAACCAATAGTGTCTGCTCTAAATGCCTCACGAAGGTTGAAGCAAAAATCATTTTTCAAGAAGGTAACGTCTACCTCGTTAAACACTGCCTAATTCATGGACGAGAAGAGGTTTTGATTGCAGATGACATTGAGTATTACAAGCAGTGTCAAGAATTTATTAAGCCTGGAGACATGCCGCATCGGTTCAATACGCCGATCAAATATGGCTGCCCCTACGATTGTGGCTTGTGCCCTGATCACGAGCAGCACAGTTGTCTAACGCTGGTAGAAGTCAGCGATCGCTGCAATCTTTCCTGCCCAATTTGGGTCGTGTTCTAGACATGGGGATTCATCAGTCAAACCGCCCGTCCAAATTCAT